>CAMZGB010000146.1 GCA_947306285.1 uncultured Lachnospira sp. | reverse complement strand
TTTCATTTTCATATTTTCCATTTTAATATTCCGGCTCTACTGGATTTGTCTGAGTTAACTTCCTTGCTTGATCCATAACTGCTGGCATCTTCTCAAAGAAGTAATCAATATCTGCTTCTGTGCTATATGTGGCAAAACTGATTCTAACCATACCTGCTGTGTTTTCATCACTACAGTTTTCAAATCCTTTGGCGGTGTCATCACTTATTCCCATCAAGCGCCATACATATGGGTGAGCGCAGAATGCTCCACGTCTTGTATCAATACCAGCGTATTGTGCTAGTCGCTGTGAAATGTATTCTGTGTTGATGTCGTGGAAGTTGAATGTTACTACGCCAGTCTTGTCAGATATGTTTTCAGTGTCACCATAAATAATAACCTTTGGCAACTTTTTCAAGCCAGTAATCAGTTTTTTAATCAATACCTGCTCGTGAGCCTGTACATTATTCATTCCTATTGTTGATAGACAATCGATTGCTGCTCCTAGTCCAACTACAGCCAAGTAGTCAGGTGAGCCTGCCTCATAAACCTCTGGGGCTTTCTTCCAATATACCCAGTTGTCGCCTACCACTTTGATAGTTCCGCCACCGTAGAACATTGGCTTATGCTTGTTTAGTTCTTTTGTAAGTCCAATAACAGCTCCGCCACCTTCTGGTGAATACATCTTGTGCGCTGAGAATGCGAAGAAGTCCACATCATCCTTTGAATCCTTCACATTGCCCACCATAGAGAATTTTCTGTGCGCAACTATCTGTGCTCCGTCAACCACTAACTTCGCTCCATACTTATGAGCAAGTCTAGCTACTTTGTGAACATCCGTTACATAACCAGTTACGTTTGAAGCAGCTGTGATTGAAACCACTTTAATCTTTTTAGTCTTCTTTTTCTTCTTTTTGCTCTTCTTATTATATTTCTTTAATATTTTTTCTAATTCGTTGTATTTTACTCTTCCCTTTTTATCTACTTCTGCATATTTTACTTTGCAGCGCTCGCGCCAGCTCAAGTCGTTAGCGTGGTGCTCAATTCTAGTACAAAGAACTATGTCATTCTTGCTAGTTACAAGTGCAGAAGCAAGTTTGTTAAGTCCATCTGTTGTACTGTTTGTATAGAAACAAGTATGCTTCTCTGGATCTGCACCCAAGAATTCTAAAACCTTATCTCTAGTGTTATTGTAAATGGCTGTTGTGTATTTAGACTTCTGGCTCTCACTTCTCTCAACCGCACCATACATTTCTTTTTTCTCTTGAATTGCTTCGTTTACATGCTTAAACTCAAGAGTTGTGGCTGCGTTGTTGAAGTGTACCTGAGGTCTCATTGTGCCATCTTCCAATTTTACTTGTTTATCTAAACCAATCACCTTGTCTGAAAGTGTGTTTATTGAGTATCCAGGCACTTTTTCGATAGCATATCCAAACACATGAACAGAAGGAGAAACTCCACAATTCGTACCATCTTTAAAGGTTATGTCAGCATTTACCTGACCAGTTCCGTTCTTCTTTCCTGTGATAATACCTTTGTCGGAGAGGTTAAAGTAATCTCCTCCAGATTCCATAGAATACTTTGTTGTGAAATCAGATGCCTTGAACTTTGAACCATAAGTCTTGTTGCCCACGATAAAATACTTTATACGATTTGCAAGGTTAAAAGTAGATTGTCCAAGGTGAGTCTTGATAAACACATTTCTAAAATATTTGAAATCACTGTCGTTTAACATAGTAGCTACTGTGCCAGCCATGTCATCTTTTGCAACTTTAATAGTTATCTTTCCAAGGTAACGTTTTTTGTGTTTCTTTAATTTCTCATATATCTTAGCCTTTGTCTTTCCTGGTTTCTTTGCATAGATATACTGTTTCTTTTTAGAATTTTTTGCAACGCCTACTACCTTTTTGTTAGAAATCTTTGCAGTGTATTTTCCCTTTTTCTTTGCGTTTGCCACATAGTCTTTCACAAGCGAATGTCCATCTGAAAGTTTCTTAGCATTAGCATATGGAGAATATGTAATCTCCATTAGCTTGGCTGCTAACTTAGCCTTTTTGTTTTTCTTCTTTTTAGACTTCTTAGATTTTTTACTCTTCTTTGACTTTTTAGCCTCGAGTTTTACATTGCTTGTCTTCACGTTTTTCTTTGCAGCCTGAACTGGTGCGCCAATACCAAATGCAGTAGCGATTAACGCAATACAAAGAAACACGCTAATAATGCGTTTCATTTTTTTCATAATATCTCTCCTTTTTATTATGATGTTTTCCGAACTCATAACTGAATCTATTATAACACAAAAACCTCGGCAAACTTATAGGATTAGGCAATATTATTTCTGTTTAAACTATTGTTTATATGTGCTTATTGAGATATACTCGAATTACAAATATTATTATGAGGAGGTACGGACAATGGGAATGTTTAGTAATGCAAGTAACGAATCTACATATTCAGGAGCTTCAGGAGCTGAAGGTTTAGCTTATGTAGTATTACAAGTTACTTTGAAGGAGAAATTGATTGGAACAGGTTCTGGAAACCTAACAGCTTTGGAAAAAGTCATCAATGAGCAGGCAG
>CAMZGB010000145.1 GCA_947306285.1 uncultured Lachnospira sp. | reverse complement strand
ACTCGCTTCCCCAGTTTCCGAATCCCTGTCGAAACCAGTACTAGCCCTTACTGGTTGATATGTAATTATCAAAATGCAAGAGATATACTAACTCTTTTATATGTTTTTATCAAGTGTTATTTGCATATTCATTCACATTCTTTGGAATCTCTAACCAAAAGACTACTCCACCTTCTATGTTATCAAATCCATAATCTCCATTGTGAACTTCCATAACACTCTTAACTATAGACAATCCAATACCACTACTCTTTAGTTTGTGTTCTCTAGGTCTAATATCCTTTGAATAGAACATCTCCCAAATCTTATCTTTAACATCATCAGGAATGTGTTCACCATCATTCTCAACCTCGACTCTAATTTGCTCTATATCATTTCTGACTCTCACGGTAATAGTACCTTCGTCTTTACAATGCTTAATTGCATTCGAAATATAGTTACTAATTGCTTGAGAAACATATCTTTTATTAACTATAGCGTAGCAATCCTCATCATATTCTTGTACTAGTTCTAAATTCTTCTCATTGATTATGCCTTCGTAGCCACCAAGAGTATCGCAAACCAAATCCGCCATATCCGTCTTTTCCAAAGAGAAGTCTTTCTCATTGCTCTTTGTAGCATACATAACAATCATATCATTAATCATGTCTGTCATCTTTTCGGCTTCTTCAGTGATAGATTTAATGTACTCTTTTCTCTTCTCTTCATCGTCAATCATATTGATCATTTCAATTTGACTAGATATCACCGCCAAAGGAGTCTTAAGTTCGTGTGAAACATTATTGATAAACACTCGTCTTTCCTCTTCAGCTTGGGTTTGAGTGCTCAACTCGTCTTGTAGGTCAGTCATTTGTTTTCTTATTTGCTCAAGCATATTGTTGATAGAGTTCGCCAAAGAATCCACTTCTCTGAACTCCTGCTTTGTTTCAACATTTAGCGAATATCCACTACTTACAGCCTTACTAGCAGCCTTCTCAATTTTAACAATTGGACGAGTGATTCTTCTAGAAATATATAACGAAATGAGAATGCCAGCAACTAATACAAATGCTCCTACTACGAAGAAGAACCATCTGTAGTATGTAAAGAAGATTTCAGTGGCTTCCTTGTTCTCATAAATATAGATATAGTAATCTTCGTCGTCCTGAAGTTTCATTCCATATCCAGCAATTCTCTTTGGAGTTTCTTTGCTTTTATATTTGTATGAAAAAGATCTTAAGTTTGCAACTATATCAACGGCAATACGAGTTTGTGCATCAATAGGCTTCTTTTCCATCTTTGTAACATAAACACGTTCAAAACTGCTATTACAAATAATGAAGGTGAGTCGCTCATCTTCGTACTGTGATACTATTTTGTTGTCTTTGTCGAGGGTTAAAATATCTGCCTTCTTCAACTGGTTGAATGCTTCATGTATTAAACTCTTTTTCTTAGAGTAATAATAGTCATCCGCAAACAATGCGAAAACAGAAAAAATGGTCACAGTTAACACTAGAATGGTTAGTGTCATCAATATGACCATTTGTCCTCTGATAGTTTTAATCATCGTTTACCTCAAATATATAACCTACACCGTAGATTGATCTGATGTATGGGCACTTCTTACCCATTTTATTTCTAATTTGTTTAATTACTGTATCCACAGTTCTAAATGTTCCATCGTAATCCTGTCCCCAAACAGCATCCAATATCTGTTCACGTTTTAGAGCCACACTCTCGTTCTCCGCTAAGTAAACAAGAATATCAAATTCCTTTGGCGTGGTAGGCATTAACTTGTCATCAATGTAAGCCTTTCTAGAAGTAACATCAAGTTTCAACTTTCCAGTTTCAATCGGCTCCATTTTTTCCTCTTTAACACCGACCGGACCTCTAGCAGCACGCTTAAAGATAGCATCTATTCTGGCCTTCAACACCATAAGTTGGAAAGGTTTCTTGATATAATCATCTACACCATTTCCAAAACTCTTGATTTGCTCCACATCGCCTGATTTGGCAGTCATCATAATAACTGGCACATTTGACACTTCGCGAATCTTCTTTAACACTTCTTGGCCATCAATTCCTGGAAGCATAATGTCTAGAAGTACCAAATCAATATCATTTATACACTCTTCGAATTGTGCAATGCCCTCTTCTCCGTCCACTGCCTCTAGAATAAGATAATCGTTAAACTCAAGAAACTCTTTAACAGTTTTTCTAAGTTTATCATTATCCTCAACTATTAAAATGGTTTTACTCATAATAACCTCCGTATTTCTTCCGTACACTCTAACATTATTATTTTACTCTATATTTTAAATCTATTCAATGTATTCTAATGTTCCTTTGCCGGCCTCACTTGTAACTTTAGCCTTCGCGCCCATAATCCAAGGGAACTGTGGACCCATATGACCTAAGTCCGCCTCGAAGACAACCGGAACGCCCAAATCACCTAGTATGGACATTATGGCATCTTTGTACTCATCATAAGTCCAATGCTCATACATGCATGGTCTTCCAAATACAAATCCTTTTGCGTTTTCGAAGTAACCAAGTTCTTTCAACTGCCAAAGATGCGTAACCA
>CAMZGB010000144.1 GCA_947306285.1 uncultured Lachnospira sp. | reverse complement strand
AATGTTACTTACGCTAGAGGCGTGACTGAAGAAATGTGCAAGGCTGACTATTGGGCAGCGCGCACTCCAACAGATGCAAACGCTGTTTTGATGAACGCTTCAGAGATTGATGAGATTAATGCTAGTGCACTTGGGAACAAGTCATGTTGCATGAATGACCTAGTAAATATTCCAAGTAATTACAATGCGTATGAATTAAGAGAAGCGTTGGCAAACGAGGAGACTCCAACTAGAAAACTGTATGTAGACGGAGAGTTGCTTGACAACTTCACATACTTTGGAAGAATTAAGAATTATATTGAAACTACTGGCTATGATGAGACAGACAGAGAGATTCAGTATGCAGTATGTGTTAAAACTGCAAATATTAAGAGTTGGCCTACAAACGATATAGTTGGCTACAGTGCAGATGATACAGATGACGAGTTTCAATTGGTGTCACTTAACACAAACGATCCTTTTGTTATCAAACAAACAGTCAATGTGGAAGGAGAAGTGTTCTATTGGGGATACTGTGACACTGTTACTGGATGGGTATCTGCTGATGATATCGCTCTCTGCCAAGACAAAGAAGAATGGCTAGATGCTTGGCAAGTTAAAACAGATGCCAAGGACTTTGTCGTAGTCACTCAGGATAAGATAACTCTTGAGCCAAACTTCTATGGTGCATACCCTGACAATATAAAACTAAACTTTAGTTCAATTTTGAAACTAGTACCTGAAGACAAGATGCCAGAGCAGATTGGCGAACGTATCACTTGGAACAACTATATTGTGTACGTTCCAACTCGCGATGAAAATGGAAAGTATGTTAAGAAGATCGCGATGATTTCAGAGAATAAAGATGTGAGTGTTGGATTTGTCCCAATGACTCAGGCTAACATTTTAAAATTATCATTCGCATGCCTTGGAGATAGATACGGCTGGGGTGGAATGCTAGAGTCAATGGATTGTTCAATGCTTACTAGAAATGTTTATAAGTGTTGTGGATTTGTTCTCCCTAGAAATACAACTTGGCAGCAGGAAATTCCTGGCACAAAAACTGATATAAGTGAAATGAACGATGAAGAAAAGCAGGCATTCCTTGAAACTATGCCAGCTGGAACAATGCTTTATATGCCTAGTCACACAATGCTTTATTTAGGTTCTGAAAATGGAGTGGCTTATGTGGTAAGTGACCTAGGTTCAGCAGTGGACAACGACGATGATCCGCCTCGTGTTCAAAGCATTATGAGCGTTGCTGTAAATCCCCTAACTATAAAGAGGGGTAATGGTCGTACATGGCTTAACAATATGACTGGTGCAGTTGCATTTAAGATTCCGGTACCTGTACCAGAGACTACTACGGAAGCACCTACTGAGACAACCGCAGTAGCACCAACTGAGAAGCCTACAGTTACGCCAGAAACTACTACAGTTACACCTGAAACAAAACTTCCACCTACATCTTTCAAGAAGATAAAGGTTAAAAAGAAATCAATTAAGCTTACTTGGAAAAAAGTTTCAAACATCACAGGATATAAACTACAAATTGCAAAGAAAAAATCTTTCAAGAAAGCAAAGACATATACAGTAAAGAAAACTACAATGACCATAAAGAAACTTAAGAGAAAAAAGACTTACTATTTAAGAATCAGAACTTATAAACTAGAAAAGAGTAGTAATAAAGAAATCTACATATATTCTGATTGGTCGAAAGTAGTAAAGAAAAAAGTTAAATAGAAATGGAAATATATATTATTCGCCACGGAAAGACCGCATGGAACGTAGATAGGCTTTTGCAAGGTGGCACAGATATAGAACTTAATAAAGACGGAAGAGATTTAGCCATCAAAACCGGCGAAGGATTGAAGGATATTCATTTTGATAAAATTTATTCTTCGCCTCTTAAGCGTGCGCTTGAGACAGCTGAGTTGATTCGAGGTGATAGGGACATCCCTATTGAGACTGATAATAGACTTCGTGAAATCAGCTTCGGTAGTCGTGAAGGTGAAAGATCAATGGCGGTTAAGGATGACCCAAATGATCCGTTTTACTTTTTCTTCCATGCACCTGAGAAATATAACCCATTAGATGGCGAGAGTTTTCAGTCGGTAATGGAGAGGACTAAAAGTTTTTTAACGGAGGTAGTTGAGCCGTTGAAAAATGAGTATGAACGCATTATGATAGTAGGACACGGAGCTATGAACAAAGGGCTTATGTGTCATATCTTAAATCATGGTGTTGAGGACTATTGGAGTGGAGAACTTCAGAAAAACTGTGCGTTTACCATCGTTGAATTGGCAAATGAAGGATACAGATTAGTTGAGAGAAATAAAACTTTTTTCGAGAAAGAATAATATAGAAGAAACACAGTAGGGAATTACAGAAAAGAGGCTAGAAAAATGACACAAAAAAGAAACTCATTTACAGGATCAGCAGGATTCGTATTGGCAGCAGCGGGATCTGCCGTAGGACTAGGTAATATTTGGAGATTTCCATACCTTGCAGCAAAAGATGGTGGTGGACTTTTCCTAATCGTTTACTTGGTGCTTGCACTTACGTTTGGATATACACTTTTGGTTTCGGAAGTGTCTATTGGACGTCT
>CAMZGB010000143.1 GCA_947306285.1 uncultured Lachnospira sp. | reverse complement strand
TGGAGACAGTCGTCTTCCAACCTCTTTGGCTAACAACGAGGACACTCAGAGACCTCCGGTCTCTTTCGTGGAGACAGTCGTCTCATATTCAATAAAAAAGAAGCAGGAATAAATAAATTTATTCTTGCTTCTTTTTTATTGAATATAATCCTCGTTGTTAGCCAAAGAAAAGGCACCACCCCAAGTCACAATGCTCGAAACGGTACCCGCGTCCGCCTCCAGGGGCTCGAACCCTGGACACCCTGATTAAGAGTCAGGTGCTCTTCCAACTGAGCTAGAGGCGGTTATATGTATGTCCACAACGTGAACGAGAAATATTATAATACAGTTTATTCTGTTTTTCAAGAATAATTTTTGCTTTTTTATCTAAAAAATATCCCTATCTCTCTGCTGTTTATGTCCCATTAACTCTTGATATTGTTTCCCATTATATTTATACTATTTAATAGAAAGTTTGATCGGAGGACATTATGAGTAAAGAGTACAAATTTAGAGCAAGTAGCAAGTATTTTACTATTTCATCTTATATATTTGGTGTTTTATTAGTTCTTGCTATTACAATCAAATGTATCTTTTTCTGGGATGATGCATCAGCGTTCATATCCAATTTGATTTCGACGCTTGAGCCTTTCTTCCTAGGAATTTTAATTGCATTCCTAATTAACCCACTAGTTAATTGGATGCGTAGAGTCTTGTTTGGAAAATTGATTCCTATCAAGAAACCTGGCCTAAACAATGCGGTATCAATCGTTGTGGCTTACATTTTAGTTTTGGCAGCTATTATAACAGCAATTTTCTTCATCATTCCAAGCGTTGTCAAAACAGCTTACGATTTAGTTAAGCAAATAGACAGTGTTAAAAGCACTGTTTTGGATATTGCAAAATGGGTAGACAGCAAAATTGATGTTGGTCTAGTGGGCACGGTTAACAAATATCTAAGCGTTGATTATCTAAAGAGTTTAGTTATGGATTATTCGAAAGATATTACTTCCAGTATCATTTCAACAGGATCTGCAGTTCTTGGTGCGGTAGTTAATATTGTTATTGCCTTTATCGTTTCAATTTATCTTATTATTGATAAGAAGATTCAGACTAGAAGTTTCAAGAGAATTATTTATGCTTTCTTTAGTGAAAAGAGAGCTGCGAAGATTTGTTACGTTGGTAAAAAAGCTATTACTATTTTCAGTAACTTCTTCGATGGCAAGATGTTAGATTCATTGATTATGGGTATCATCACTTTCTTCTCAATGCTCATTATGGGTGCTTTCGGATTAAATGGATGCCTAGAGAATGCACTTTTAATCGCCATTCTAATCGGTGTTACAAACATGATTCCATACTTTGGACCATTTATCGGTGCCGTTCCTAGTATTTTAATCTTGCTAGTTTACTCATGGCAAGCTGCTGCAGTATTCACAATCTACATTATTGTAATTATGCAGGTAGACGGAAATATCATTGGACCAAAGATTTTGGGAGATTCTACGGGACTAAGACCTCTATGGATTATTTTCGCAATCACTATTGGTGGTTGGGCATTCGGTGTTGTAGGTATGCTTATAGGTGTTCCTATTGTGGCTACTATTACTGGTCTTCTAAATGAGGCAGTTGATGTCCGACTGGATAAGAAGGAGATAGATATGCCACATGTGGATGGAATGGGAAACCCTATCGACCCCGAGGAAGAAAAAAAGAAAAAAGAAGAAAAAAAGAACAAAAAGAAAAAAGCTTCTAAATAAAAAATAAAAAGACTAGAGAGAAATCTCTAGTCTTTTTTTATCTTTTAATTATGTATTTGTGTATTGGATGTCCCATCCCCGAAAATTTAGTCTCGTACTCAGTCATCACATTGCCTTGAACTAACTCTTTGTCATTGTGCAAATCCCAAGTCTTAGCAACAAACTCCCAGCCGGCCTCTGGCACTTGTTCCACAGAAAACTCAAATAAGTCATCGTTGTCTGTCTTAAACTCCACTACCCCATCCTTCTTTAAGATTGTGTCGTATCTCTTCAAGAATTGAACCGATGTGAGTCTTCTCTTTGCGTGTCTGTCCTTTGGCCATGGGTCCGAGAAGTTTAAGTAGATTTTGTCTATCTCTCCTTCGGCGAAGGCATCTTCTATATACTCTGCTTCCATTCTGATAAATCGAATATTGTCTAATTCCAAGTCCTCGCACTTTTCTAACGCTCTAACCAAGACGCTTGAGTACTTTTCAATTCCTACATAATTTATATTTGGATTTTGCTGTGCAAGAGTCGTCAGGAACAATCCTTTTCCCATTCCAATCTCTAGCTGAATAGGATTATTGTTTCCAAACTCCTCATTCCACTTACCCTTATTATTTTCTGGTTCGTTAATCGCGAGTTCATGTTTTGCAATATCTTCTCTCGCGCCAGGTACGTTTCTAAGTCTCATAATATTCTCCTTTACCTCAGTAGCCATTGTAAGTTTTATTGTTTTGTTTTGCAAGGCTTTTGTTTCCTTTTATATGTGTGCAACATTTACAAATTGTTTGTGATATTTTGTTGATTTATATGTTTTTTTTGGTAAAATACTAGTTGGTATTATAAATGTGTTTTAAAAGAGGAATTATGA
>CAMZGB010000142.1 GCA_947306285.1 uncultured Lachnospira sp. | reverse complement strand
CATTGTTAATCCCCTTAACTATCTGCTTAACTCCAGCTTCCACTCCTGCTCCCACGTGAGAACCAGGGTGAAGAACCATCACATTACTTCCCATAGCAGACGAACGTTCTAACTCTGAAGCCAAGAACGTTTCTGCTATCTCGTAAGTCTCAGGCTTAACTGTGTTTGCAAGATTTATAATATATGGCGCGTGGATAATGATATCCTCAATGCCATTTTCTTTCATATACTCGTGAGCCTCAGGAATCCTAAGTTCACTTATATCTTTTCTTCTAGTGTTTTGTGGTGCACCAGTATATGCCATAAACACATTTGCACCGTAACTCTTGGCTTCTTTAGCGGAGCCAAGTAGCATTTCTTTTCCACTCATTCCTACATGAGAACCTAATTTCATATCCTTTTCCTCCGTTTTTCAACTAGGTATTATTATAGCATAGCCAAACATTTTTTGGTAAAATGGACGCATGAGAATTGACAAGGTATCAATTAGAGAAGAATATGCAACGGACTTATGTAACAAACTCAGCGAAAAATGTTTTGAGTATGATGGTTTCAAAAACTACTCATTTATTAATTCAAATGAGTACGACTTTGAATTGCCAGAAAGTGAGAATCCATATTGCTATTTAGTTTATGATGATTCAGATGAACTGATAGCTTTTTTAGGATATGTAAAAATAGATAATAACAACTTGCAAGTCTGTATGGCTGTAGATCCAAACCACCGTCGCCAAAAAATCGGTACAAACATGTTCTTGAAACTAGTTTCAGAGTTTGAGTCATGCTCCTACTCTGTTTCATTAGACCCAGAAAACGAAATAGGAAAAGTATTTCTAGAAAAGTTAGGATTTAACTTTGCATCTAAAGAATTATCTATGTCATTGTCTAGGGATGATTTCAGTTTCGACTGTGAACCAATCGAACTAAAGATTGAAAACGACGTTGAAAACTCAGATTTAAACATCGTCGACGAAAACCTATTAAAGATTACTGGGTTGATTGATGAAACTGTAGAGAATCAAGATGAACCAATAAAAAAAGAAGTCGGATGGCTATACTTAGTTAAAGACGAATCTGCCTTTTGCCTTTGCGATATAGAAATACAGGAAGATTATAGAGAAAAAGGCTACGGTAACAGACTCCTACAAACCACAATTAAAGATGCTTTCAAACATTCAGATAAGATCATACTTCACGTATCAAACAATAACACGCCCGCCATCAACTTATATAAAAAGATTGGCTTCAAGACGTTAGAAACAATAGATATTTACGAAATATAAAAAGGACATCTAAAGATGTCCTTTTAAATACTTTATTTGTCGTAGTCTGCTGTATAAATAATCTTTTTATTACTAAATGGCCAGTATACAAATTCTGCCTTCGCCAAAATCTTATTCTTCTTTACGTATTTCTTTCTCCAGTATCTAGCATCATTTGATACATTCCTGTTATCACCCATACAGAAGTAAGAATCCTTTGGCACTTTAAATGGTTTATCGAAATTATTTCCTTCAGTCCACTCTTCTTTCAAGTAATCTTCTTTAAGTGGTTTCTTGGAATTATTTATGTAAACCTTTCCATTTTTGATGTTGACTGTCTCCCCTGGAAGTCCGATAACTCTCTTTACGAAAGTTTCTTCCTCATTGTCAGGAAACTTGAAAATTACAACCTGTCCACGTTTAGGTGAACTAAACCAGTAGGATGTTCTAAGTCCTATCATACGATCGCCAGTCATAATAGTGTTCTCCATAGAACCACTAGGGACATTGGCATTGATGATAATAAAGTTGTTAATAATAAGTGCTATAGCAAGCGCAATAACAATTATTCTCACCCAACTGAAGACTTCACGCCAAATTCTTTTTGACTTTTCCTTCTGTTCATCAACATCCACATCTTCCACTTCTGTTTCAACCTGGTCGATGTCTTCATTTAATTGTTCTTCTGTTTTAAATTCGTCCATTTCTACCTCTAGTCATTTAAGAAATCCTTAATCTTTTTACTTCTAACAGGATTACGTAGTTTTCTAAGAGCTTTCGCCTCAATCTGTCTGATACGCTCTCTTGTTACGTGGAATTCCTTACCCACTTCTTCCAGTGTTCTAGGATGTCCATCACGAAGTCCAAATCTTAAGATAATAACTTCTCTTTCTCTTTCTTTTAAATCATCCAACAATTCTGCAATGTGACCTTTAAGCATTACTGATTCAATATTGCCCTCAGGAGTTACAGTATTGTTATCTGCGACAAAATCGCCAAGGTTTGAATCGTCCTCTTCTCCAATAGGAGTTTCGAGTGATGCAGGTTCTCTAGCAATCTGCATGATTTCCAACACCTTGTCTTCTGTCATATCAAGTGCATTAGCAAGTTCCTTCGTCGAAGGCTCATAGCCCAACTCCAAAGTAAGTTTTCTCTGCATCTTTGACATGCGATTTATAGTCTCAACCATATGCACTGGCACACGAATTGTTCTAGCATGATCAGCCAACGCTCTTGTAACTGACTGTCTAATCCACCATGTTGCATATGTACTAAGTTTGAATCCTTTGTTGTAGTCAAACTTTTCTACACCTTTGATAAGTCCGAGGTTACCTT
>CAMZGB010000141.1 GCA_947306285.1 uncultured Lachnospira sp. | reverse complement strand
AAAACACTTACAGATAAGACATTAAACGATACAGTAAAAAAGGGTGGTTGTGGCGAATGTCAGACATCTTGCCAGTCAGCTTGTAAGACATCTTGCACAGTTGGAAACCAGACTTGCGAACAAAAATAATTAAAGATTAATAGAATATTAAGTATCGTATAACAGAGCCGTCCATCGACTCTGTTATAGTGCGTTAAATAGGCTTAATATTTTGGAGGATGTTACAATGATTCATCAGTATAAGAGCAATGGATTCAATATTGTAATGGACGTAGATAGTGGTGCTATACATTTGGTGGACGATGTCACTTATGATGTTATCGCGTTGTATGAATACAAGAGTGCTGATGAGATTGTAGAAGAGCTTAAGAGTACTTACGACGAAGACCAAATACAGGAATCGCTTGATGAAGTAAAGGAATTAGTTGAAGAAAATAAGCTTTTCACAAAAGATGTTTTTGAACCAGTAATAGACAGTTTTAAAGAACATCACAAACCAGTCGTCAAAGCGTTATGTATGCATATTGCACATGACTGTAACCTAGCTTGTAAATACTGTTTTGCTGAGGAAGGCGAATATCACGGCAGACGTGAGCTAATGAGTTTTGAGACTGGAAAGAAAGCGCTAGACTTCTTGGTTGAGAATTCTGGTAGCAGAGTAAATTTGGAAGTAGACTTCTTTGGCGGAGAGCCACTTATGAACTGGGATGTTGTAAAACAGCTAGTTGAATACGGCAGATCCATTGAGGAAGAAAAAAATAAAAAGTTTAGATTCACGCTTACTACAAACGGAGTTTTGTTAAACGATGAAGTTCAAGATTTCCTAAACAAGGAAATGGGAAATGTAGTAATCAGTCTAGATGGTCGAAAAGAAGTTAATGATAATATGAGACCATTTAGAAACGGCAAGGGAAGTTATGATTTAATAGTTCCTAAGTTCCAAAAACTTGCTGAGAGTCGTGACCAGAACAACTATTACATACGAGGAACTTTCACAAGAGAAAACTTAGACTTTTCTGAGGACGTAAAACACTTTGCTGATTTGGGATTTAAACAGATTTCGATAGAGCCAGTTGTCGGTCCAGAGGAAGATCCATACTCGATCAGAGAACAGGATTTGCCAAAGATTCTAGATGAATACGACAAGTTGGCGAAAGAGTACATTAAACGACACAAAGAGGGAAATGGCTTTACATTCTTTCACTTTATGATTGATTTGAGCGGTGGCCCTTGTGTATATAAAAGACTATCAGGTTGTGGCTCAGGTACAGAGTATTTGGCGGTGACGCCGTGGGGAGACTTGTATCCTTGTCATCAATTCGTTGGGGACGAAGAGTTCTTGATGGGAAATGTGGACGAAGGCATCACACATCCTGAAATTGCAGAAAAATTTGGAGAATGCAATGTTTACTCCAAAGAAAAATGCAAAGACTGTTTTGCTAAGTTTTACTGCAGCGGTGGATGCGCAGCGAATGCTTACAAGCAAAATGGTTCCATAAACACCACATACGACATTGGATGTGAAATGGAAAAGAAGAGAGTAGAATGCTCAATAATGATAAAAGCAGCGTTGGCAGAAAGCTAACAAAGAAAGAGGTTAAACATGAAGTACAAAATTACTAAGCCAAAGGCAATAATCGCATTTGTGTTATCAATCGCTATGATAGCATTTGCTGCGTATGTATTAATCTTTGGTGTGGCTGGATACGGCCAAGCTAAGTCTATTAAACTTGGACTTGACTTAAAGGGTGGTGTAAGTATCACTTATCAAGTTTCAAAGGATAATGGAAAATATTCTCAGACTGACTTTGATGACACAATTAATAAGTTGGAGAAGAGAGTACAGGTATTTAGTACAGAGGCTCAGGTTCAAAAGGAAGGTGATGATAAGATTGCCGTTTCTATCCCTGGTCAGTACGATGCCGACAAAGTACTAGAAGAATTAGGTAAGCCTGGTTCTCTATACTTCTGTACAAAGTCAGAGGAGACTCCTTCGAAGAAGGATATAAAAGCTAAGAAGTTTATTGAATTAAAGAATAACTCACAAGATGATGGATATTACAAAGTTTGGGTTACTGGTGATGAAGTAAAGAATGCCAAAGGTCAAGCTAGCCAAGATGAAAATACAAAGGCTACACAGTACGTAGTATCACTTAAGTTTAATGATAAGGGTACTAAGGCATTTGGCGATATGACTTCTCAAAATGTGGGTAAGCAGACTTACATCATTTACGATAACCAGGTTCTTAGTGCACCAAACGTAAAAGAAGCTATCACTGGTGGTGAGGCTCAGATCGATGGTCAGAAAGACTTGGAAGAAGCAGAGCAGTTAGCGTCAAATATCCGTATCGGTTCTTTGACACTTTCACTTGACGAGATTAGCCATAAGGTTGAGAGTGCTCAGTTAGGTAACGATGCGTTGTCAAAGAGTTTAATAGCTGGTTTGATTGGTATGCTTATCATCTTTATTTTCATGCTAATCGTTTATAGAATTCCTGGTATCGCTGCGTGTCTAGCATTGATTGCATATGTAGAATTAATCTTGCTAGCTCTCAATGGATTTGATTTGACGCTGACGCTCCCAGGTATTGCCGGTATCATCTTGAATATTGGTATGGCCGTGGATGCGAACGTTATCATATATGCTCGTATACGAG
>CAMZGB010000140.1 GCA_947306285.1 uncultured Lachnospira sp. | reverse complement strand
CATTCTTCGTCGGTGGCGTTTTCATCGCCCCACTTTAGGTTATCCATAATTGTTCCGCTAAACAAAACATTCTTTTGAAGAACTACACTTACTTTGTCGCGAAGAGTCTCAAGATCGTAACCTTTTACATTTTTACCTCCAACTAGGACTTCACCTTCATTCACATCATAAAGTCGAGAAATGAGATTTACAAAAGAAGACTTGGCACTACCGGTTCCACCCATAATACCAATTGTCTCTCCTGAATCTATGTGAATGTTTATATTATCAAGAACTGGTTTTTCAGATTTTTCATTATATCTAAATACGACATCTTTAAAATCAATTGATCCATCTTTTACATCGAAGTCAGGATTATCGCAGTTTGTAATGTCAGGTTCTTCGTTTAAAACTTGTGAAATACGCTCTGCACTTGCCATACTCAAAGTCAACATTACAAAAACAAATGAAAGCATCATCAGGCTCATCAAAATGTTCATACTATAAGCAAGCAACGATGTTAAGTTACCTGTAGTAAATGGCGTATGGTTTCCTGTAGATACGATCATTGTTGCACCTATCCAACTGATTGCAATAATACATGCATACATCGTGAACTGCATTGCTGGGAAGTTAAAAGCAACTATCTTTTCAGCCTTTATAAACATTCTATAGATTGCGTAACTAGCTTTTCCAAACTTACCTTTCTCATAGTCCTCACGCACATAGGCCTTAACTACTCTCATCGCTGTTACATTTTCCTGCACGCTCTCATTTAACTTGTCATATCTATCAAATACTTGCTTGAAATATTTGTGAGCATTCAATGTTATAACCGCAATAATTATCCCAAGAAAAACAACTGCGATAACATAAATCATCGCCATCTTCGGCGAAACAATAAATGACATAATGATTGCTGTTAGCATACTAAACGGTGCTCTGACACACATACGAAGTAGCATCTGGTACGCGTTTTGAACATTGGTAACATCTGTTGTCAATCTTGTCACCAAACCAGATGTAGAAAATCTATCTATATTTGAAAACGAGAAAGTCTGAATCTTTTCATACATAGCCTTTCTCAAGTTTCTAGCAAATCCTGCAGATGCTTTCGCGCCAAAAACCGCACCAATACCACCAGTAAACAATCCAGCCAAAGCTAAAAGCACCATAATAATAGATGTGGAACCAATTGTTTCCAAATCTTTGTTTTCGATTGAATCAATAATGGTAGCCATTAATAGCGGAATAAAGTTTTCCACTATTACTTCAGCAAGCATACCGAGCGGCGTCATTATGGATGCAAACTTATACTGTTTTATTTCTTTTGCAAGGGTTCTTATCATTTAGCACTCCATAGTTGATAGGGCAAAATCTACTTGCTCTATTGTCTTGTCAAAACTTCCTGTATTGTCAATAAACTCATCAGCCGCTGAATTATAATCTTCGTCGTTTGGTTGATTAGCAATAATCGCAACTGCTTTTTCTTTTGAATATCCTCTTGTCTCTACTAGACGTCTAATTCTTTCTTTTTTGTCGCAGTATATAAACCAAAGTTCATCAGTTAAATCAGATACTTCTTCTCCTAAGAAAAGAGCCGATTCAACAACTATATACTTTGTAATTGCATTTGAAATCTGTCTCACAATTTCATTTATTGTAGGAGGATGTGTTAGTTCGTTTAATGCGTCCAGTTTATTTGGATCATTAAAGGCAATATTCGCAATTATTCCTGTGTCTATATCATCACCATTGAACGCTTCAGGAAATAGTTTCTTAACTTCTGCTTTTACATTCTCATCATTATATAAAATATCACGTGCAATTTTGTCAGCCTCAATGATTGTTGCATTGTGCTTCTCTTGCATATATTTTAGTACTTCAGATTTTCCTGAGCCTATTCCGCCCATTACACCTATAACCATATTCCCTCCTAATGTGCATCATTCCAGTTAGCGCCTGTATTTACATCAACATCCAATGGAACTTTAAGTTCTGCAGCCTCTTCCATGTTTTTCTTAAGTAATTCCTTAACTTGTACTACTTCATCTTCATACGCTTCAATCAAAAGCTCATCGTGAATCTGTAGAACAATCTTTGATTTCAAATTTTGTTTCTTTAGTTCTTCTGCTACTTTATTCATTGCAATTTTCATAATATCAGCCGCAGTTCCTTGAATCGGTGAATTCATAGCTGCACGCTCGCCGAATTGCTTTTGAATAAAGTTTCCTGCTTTAAGTTCTGGGATTGGACGACGTCTCTTATAAAGAGTTAGTGCGTAACCATTTTCTTTGGCGAACTCCACTGAATCGTCCAAGTACTTTTTAACTCCTGGATAACTTTCAAAGTAATCCTCTATATATTGTTTCGCTTGCTTCTTGCTGATTGATAAATCTTGGCTCAAACCAAACGAACTAATTCCATATACAATTCCAAAGTTAACCGCCTTAGCATTTCTTCTCTGAATATCTGTTACTTCATCAATAGGGACTCCAAATACTAAAGACGCCGTTGAAGCGTGAATATCTTTTGAATTTTTGTATGCATCAATCAAGTTTTTGTCATTAGACATACTAGCTAGAATACGAAGTTCAATCTGTGAATAGTCTGCATCCACAAATACACAACCATCCTTTGGCACAAATACTTTTCTAATCTCGCGACCAAGATCCATTCTAACTGGAATGTTTTGCAAGTTTGGATCTGTTGAACTAATTC
>CAMZGB010000139.1 GCA_947306285.1 uncultured Lachnospira sp. | reverse complement strand
AAGAATACACTAATTCCATCAACCTAAAAGTCTTCAAACTAGAGGACAAAGAAGGTGTTTCGGCAGCTAGAAACCTTGGCATGGCTAAGGCTTCTGGCGATTTTATTACATTCTTGGATAACGATGATTATCTAATGCCAGAAACTCTATCAGGCATGATGGAATTATTTGACGATGAAACAGATATTGTATACTGCGAATTCAAAAACACTTGGTTCCAGAAAAAGGCATTCAATGAGGCTCAGGCAGAGGAAGCCGAAGAAGACGATGAAGAAGATGAGTTTGATTTTTATGATGCCTTTGAATACAAGATTCATAAATACAGAAAATTAGAAAAGGTATCTGTATTAGGCGAAATCTTTAGAACTTCACTATTTACTGACAACAACATTAGCTTTAATGAAGAACAAAAGTACTATGCTGATGCAAAAGTTGTGATGTCGTTGGTGGATAATGCTAGAAAAATAAAACCGAGCGAGAAGGGAATGTATGTTAAGCGTTCACACAATGACAAACTTAACAACCCATCCCTAAACCAAATTGAAAAAGAGACAACTATGCCATTTTATTTCGTGGCATATGATAATGCTATAAAAGCAACTGAAAATAATAAGAAACTACGTAACCATGTTTATGTGATTTTAGCTAAGTTTATTACAAAGCCATATCTTAGAAAACTTCGCGACAAGAAGGAAGAGTGGGGCGACGTTTGGGAGAAAGAATTCTTCCAGGAACTTAGCAAGAGAGCAAAAGACGTAGATCCAAAAGCCCTAAAAAGAAAAGACTTTACTAGAGCTGAGAAGAAACTAGTTAGGGTTATGGGCGAGGGCGACTTCGATAAAGCCTACAAACAGGGACTTAAGGTTCTTGCTAGAAGAAAACTTGTGAAGATGATTATCAATAAGAGAGTTCGCAACAAGACATTTGCTCTCTATATCTTTAGCAAGATGAAATTTAAAACTAACTGGATTGTGTTCGAGAGTTTTATGGGAAGAAACTGTTCTGGCCAACCAAAGTATATATATCAATACTTGCAGAAACACTACCCTGGAAAGTATAAATGCATTTGGGTTGTGGATAGACGTGGAGTAAAGATTCCTGGTAAATATAAGAAGTGTAAACGATTTGGAATCAAGTATTTCTACTATATGAATAGGAGTAAATACTGGGTAATCAATATGAGACAGCCTTTAAGTGTTCCAAAGAGGGATGACACAATCATTCTTTCAACATGGCATGGCACACCTCTTAAGAGACTCGTGTTTGATATGGACGATGTACATTCAGCTACACCTCAGTATAAGAACATAGTTTACAGACAGACTAGAGAGTGGGATTACTTGCTATCTGACAATCCATTCTCTACAGAAAAGTTCCAGAGTTGTTTCCTATTTGATAAGGAAAAGATTCTGGAGGCTGGATATCCTGCCAATGATCCGTTGTATGCTCCAGACAAAGAAGAGTATGCACTTAAGATTAAAAAGAAACTTGGCATTCCAGAGGACAAGAAGGTTATTCTATATGCGCCAACTTGGAGAGATGACAACTTCTTCGAAGCGGGCCAATATGGATTTGATTTAGATTTAGACTTAAACCGTTTGCAAAAAGAGTTCGGCGACGAATACGTGGTTCTACTAAGACTTCACTACTTTGTTGTTGAGAAAATGGACTTGTCAAAGTATGGAGACTTTACGATAAATGGCTGCGACTATGATGATATTACAGATCTTTACTTAGTTTCAGACATACTTATGACTGACTATTCATCAGTATTCTTTGATTATGCGAACCTTGAAAGACCTATATTGTTCTTTACATACGATATTGATAAATATAGAGATGTTTTGAGAGGCTTCTACTTGGATATGGAAGAGGATTTACCAGGACCATTACTACTTACAAATGATGATGTTGTAGATGCCATAAAGAACATAGATAAGATTAAAGAACAGTACAAAGACCGCTACAAAGAGTTCTATCAGAGGTTCTGTTGCGTTGATGATGGAAACGCTGCTAAACGAGTGGTAGAGGCAGTATTTGAAGGTCAAAAATAGTCATATTTATGTAAACCAAAATAGGCTAAAATCTGTTGACATTGGGACAGTTTGCATTATAATTTAAAGGCTAGTCAAAATGGGCTAGTTTGGAGGTAAAATGAATAAGTATTGGGATGGTTTTATGAGGTACCGTTACTTGCTCAAAGAGCTAGTAATTAAGGGCGTAAAACTAAAATACAGAAGATCATATTTGGGATTAGTTTGGACATTGCTTGAGCCATTACTAACTACACTTGTTTTGTGGTTCGTATTTGGTAATTTACTAGGAAGAGGCGATGCCCTTTATCCAGTATACATTCTTTCTGGTCGTTTGCTTTACAGCTGTTTCTCAAGTTCGAGTAAAATAGCGATGAGATCAATCAGATCTAACCAGGCAATGATTAAGAAAGTGTATGTGCCTAAGTATTTGTATCCGCTATCAAGTGTACTTTATAACTACATTTTATTCTTACTATCACTAATTATTTTAGCGGCTACATCTATCGTACTTGGAGTTCCATTTACATGGCATGTAATAGAGGTAATTATTCCACTATTAGTTCTATTCGTAATGAGTATTGCAGCAGGTTTAATCCTATCTACAGTCTGCGTCTTCTTTAGAGATTTAGAATACTTGTGGGATGTATTATTGATGCTAATTATGTACTGTTCAGCTATCTTCTATTATATAGATAGAATTGGTGCAGCAAAGGCAGTAATTAGATGGAATCCATTATATTGTATTATCAGTAACTTCCGTTGCGCATTGATGGAGAAGGGTTCTATCTT
>CAMZGB010000138.1 GCA_947306285.1 uncultured Lachnospira sp. | reverse complement strand
AGCAAGTCCAACACCATTTGCTTCATACATAGTGTCAAACATATCCTCTATTAAATATTTTGTACGACGGTTAACATCCTTAACAGGCTTTGTCTCTTTGCGTAAAACATCGTCGCCTAACTCTCTTATATTTCTTGTAGCCATGTTTCTCTCCTTAAGCTTTGAAATCAAATTGTACGTTTACGTACTTCAATTTATCGCTTGTATTTATTACACCCTCTAAATAGTTTTTCAAATTGATTAAGTTTGTAATGCTAGTCCCCTTTATATAAATGACATTTCTGTAAACGTCGTTTATGTACGATGCCTGTGGAACAGATGGTCCAATGATAAATAGTTCATTGTACTTCTTCTCTTTAACCTGTTTGATAAGATTTGCAATCTGTTCTGTGGCTGCATCTAGCTTTCTCTTATTCTTGTCTTGAATAAAGACACTCACCATATTTACAACTGGTGGATACTGAGATAGTTTTCTGTATGGAAGTTCATTCTCGAAGAATGCCTCGTAATCTTGAGCTACTGCAGTCTCTATGCCATAGTTTTCCGGCGAATAGGTTTGAACAACTACTTCACCTTTTCTAGCTCCTCTGCCAGCTCGACCAGCTGCCTGACATATAAGTTGAAATGTTCGTTCTATCGCTGTGTAGTCTGGAACATATAGTGACATATCTGCCGCCAACACTCCTACCAATGTGACATTTGGAAAGTCGTGACCTTTCACAATCATCTGTGTTCCAACTAAGATGTCTGCGTCCTGATTTTCAAATGCTGATAGAATTTCTGCGTGCCCACCTTTTTTAGATGTTGTATCAGCATCCATCCTAAGCACTTTTGCGTTAGGAAATACTTCCTTAATCTCGTCCTCGATAGCCTGTGTTCCAGTCCCCATTCTTGAAAGGTATTTAGAACCACACTTTGGACAAACCTTTGGAAGCGGTTTTTCTCTTCCACAATAGTGACACTTCATAGTGTTTCCTCGATGAAGAGTTAGTGTTACATCGCAATGGTCACACTTGATTGCCTCACCACAATTTTTGCAAGAGACAACTCTTGAGATTCCTCTTCTATTAAGAAATAGCATTGTCTGCTCGCCATTTTCTAATCTATCGGAAATCATTTGGCGAAGTCTTTCGCTAATGATTGATTTGTTTCCTTTTTCATGTTCCTCTCGCATGTCGATGATTTGTGTCTCTGGAACATCTCCTTTTTCACGTTTAGTTAACTTGTGAAGTTTGTAGTAGCCTTCCTTTGCTCTGTAGTATGACTCCATGCTAGGTGTAGCAGAACCAAGAACTACTGTTGCGCCATTGTCCAAAGCTCTTTTTTGTGCCACTTCAATTGCATGATACTTTGGAACTGATTCTGACTTGTACGAAGTCTCGTGTTCTTCGTCGATGACGATAAGCCCTAAATTTGGAAAAGGTGTAAAGAGAGCTGATCTTGGTCCAATCATAACTGAGATGTCTTTGTTCTTTGCTCTCTCAAATTGGTCAAATCTCTCACCCTTCGATAACTTTGAATGAATGAAAGATACTTTGTCTTTAAACTTCTGCGAAAAACGTTTCATTGTCTGGAATGTTAGAGCAATTTCTGGGATTAAGACAATTGCCTGTTTTCCCTGCTCAAGACAATGGTCAATCAAGTCCATATAAACTTCTGTCTTTCCACTGCCTGTGATTCCGTGAATCAAATGGACATTAACTCTTCCGTCTTTCTCGAAAGTCATTGTCTTTTTGATATCTTCTGAAACCTTTTTCTGCTCATCATTTAATGTGATGTTATAGTCTGACTGGTTCTTATCGTAAGGTGTACGATACTTAACCTCAGATTCTATCTTAATATCTCCAAGTTCTTCCATAGTTTTAAGAGTACTTGGGGAAATGTTTAATTTGTTTTTTACAATATCTTTTGGAAGTTGCTTAGTCTCTTTTAGCTCTTCCAAAAGTCTTACTCTTGCTTTTGCGTTTTTCTTTTTGTACTGCTCTATTTTTTCTTCAACATTATCAATGTTTAAGATAACTGTCTCATTTTTGTTTTGCTTAACCTTCTGTTTTACGGGGAGCACAGTTTTAAGCGCCTGATTCATTGTTGATGCATAGTGCTCTTTAATCCACCAAGCTAGACCAATCAGTTCTTGTTCTGCTTCCACATCTTCAGTCGCAATACATTTTATTTCTTTAAGTTTTGAATTGTCATAGTCCGATTTATCCACTACGTCAATTACAAAACCTTTAATCTCACGATTGCCTTTGCCGAAAGGAATAATGACTGGAGTTCCAGCCTTAACATCCATTCCGTCAGGGATTATATAATCAAAAGGTCTATCTATTTTATCGAGTGAAATATCAACTATGATTTTTGCATATTTCATTTAACTCTTTCCTACTTGTTTAGTTCCACACTTCTTAGGCAGTTTACGAGAAGCATTGTAACTGTCATTGGTCCTACTCCGCCTGGCACTGGTGTGATAGCTGATGCAATAGGTTCTACTTCATCGAAGTCCACATCGCCACAGAGTTTGCCATCTTCGTCGCGGTCCATTCCAACGTCAATAATAATTGCGCCCTCTTTCACAAAATCTTTAGTTACAAATTTTGCTTTACCTAAAGCAGCCACAATAATGTCTGCGCGCTTGCAAACTTCCGGCAAGTCTTTTGTGCGAGAATGAGTAACTGTAACTGTAGCATTTTCGCGAAGCATAAGGATTGCCATAGGCTTCCCAACGATATTGCTTCGGCCGATAATCACGCACTCTTTACCTTCGATATCGAGGCCACTTCTTTTTATCATTTCAATAATTCCTGCTGGTGTACATGGAAGGAATGACTCCTCGCCAATAACCATCTTTCCAACGT
>CAMZGB010000137.1 GCA_947306285.1 uncultured Lachnospira sp. | reverse complement strand
CCAAGATCCATTCTAACTGGAATGTTTTGCAAGTTTGGATCTGTTGAACTAATTCTTCCAGTTGCTGTAACTGTCTGGTTAAATGTTCCGTGAATTCTTCCATCTTCACTTATATAGTTTTGCAAACCTTCAGCATACGTGCTGTTAAGTTTGGTTAGTGTTCTGTAAGTTAAAATCTTTCTAACAAATGGATACTCAGGCTCAAGCTTTTCTAAAACACCTGCAGCTGTTGAATAACCAGTCTTAGTTTTCTTTCCACCTGGAATTTCCATCTCCTCAAACAAGATTTCACCAAGTTGTTTTGGAGAATTGATGTTAAACTCATGGCCAGCTTCTTTGTAGATGTCTTTTTCAATCTTCTCAATTTCTTTTAAGAGCATCTTGCTGTAATCTTTTAGCGCATTCGCATCTACTTTGATTCCAACTTGCTCCATATCGTATAGTTCAAAACTGAGTGGCACTTCAATATTTTTGTAAACGTCATACATTTCTGTATCTTTAAGTGCTTTTTCTAACTTGTCTTTTACGTTATATAGAACATATGCATTTAAACATACAAATCTCTTTACATTATCTTCAACTTCACGACTTGGCGTTTCGTCTTTTTTTGTCTTAGGGAAAATCTCTTCTTCTGATGGAAGCAACAATCCTAAGTAGTCTTTAGCGATATCATCATACTCGTAAGAGTTCTGCAACGGATTTAAAAGATATGCTGCCAAATCTGCGTCGAATATTTCGTCATCCACTGATGCTTCAAAGTAATTATTATATTTCTTCACATCATTAGAAATAAGTTTCTTAGTTTCAACCAGCTCTTTAATTATTTCTACAAGATAATTTTCACTAGATTCATTTGCTTCACCAGTAAATCTTGAATAAATATCTTCTAGGCTTTCATCGCTTGTTTGGTTTCCATTCTTAATGTAATATGCCTTTTCGCCAAAGCACAATCCCAAGCCTTCTAGTTTATCTGTTTCATAAATATATAAACCAATTTTATCCGCCTTCTTAGCATCTTCTATTAGTTTATCTATCTCATCTGTATCACTAACAACTTCAAAGTTATCTTCAAAATCATTAGCGCCACTATCAACATCCTCGAAACGAGAAATCATACTCTTCATTTCAAGTTCTTTAACCATATCAAGCGCTTCTTTGGTGTAAATATCTCCAAACTCACACTCTTCTATCTTTGCCTCAATCGGACAATCAGTATCGATTGTTGCAAGTTCTTTGCTCAATGTTGCAAGTTCATAGTTTTCAATGAATGCATTTTTGTTTCTTGTATTACTAATCTCTTCAACGTGCTCTTTTGCATTTTCAATAGAACCAAACTCCGAGATGATTGCTGTTGCACCTTTTTCTCCAATACCAGGAACGCCAGGGATGTTATCTGAAGAATCACCCATCAATGCTTTCACATCAATAAACTCAGTTGGAGTAACTTTGTATTTTTCTTTAACAGCATCAGCATTATAGTATTCAACTGTAGTTTGTCCTTTTGAAGTCTTTGGAATGCAAATCTGAACTTTGTCAGTTGCAAGCTGAAGTAAATCTCTATCACCAGAGATTACAGATACTTCCAAACCTTCTCTCTCACCACGACCAGCCATAGTTCCCAAAACATCATCAGCCTCATATCCTTCTAACTCAAGTGTCTTGATATCCATCTTTCCCAACAACTCTTTAATCAATGGCACCTGCTCCTTTAACTCTGGAAGCATAGGTTTTCTAGTACCTTTATAGTCTTCAAACATTTTGTGCCTAAATGTAGGCGCGTGAACATCGAAGGCTACGGCAAAGTAGTCAGGATTCTGTAATTCTATTATTTTAAACATAATATTTAAGAAACCATAAACAGCGTTTGTATGCACACCTTTAGAGTTCGTAAAAACAGGGACTCCGTAAAAAGCCCTGTTTAAAATACTATGTCCATCAATCAATACTAATTTTTTCATTTACTTAAACCTTTTCTTTAACAGATTTAGTCTTAATGCATTTAACACAACAAATACACTAGATAGACTCATGCAAAGTGCACCTATCATTGGTGTTAGTTTTAATCCAAATGGGATAAAAAATACTCCAGCCGCAATTGGAATACAAATAACATTGTAAATAAATGCCCAGAATAAATTTTGTTTTATATTTCTAATAACTGCTTTACTTATTTTAATCGCTTTAGAAACCGTCTTAAGCGAATCGTTAACTATGACAACGTCTGCAGACTCTATTGCCACATCAGTTCCTGAACCAATTGCAACACCAACATCTGCGGTTGTAAGAGCAGGCGCATCATTAATGCCGTCACCAACCATTACTGTCACTCCACTATCAAGTCTCTTTGAAACTTCTGATTCTTTCTGATCTGCTTTCATCTCAGAAACATAATCATCAACACCAGCCAAAGTCGCAAATAGATTTGCAGTTGCTTCTTTGTCTCCCGAAAGCATTGTGACACTAAGTCCCATATCTTTAAACTCTTTTATTGCTTCAGCACTGTCCTCTCTTATCTCATCATTTGACGTATTTCCAACAGTTATGGTTCCTGTCTTATCAAGCATAATGTTTTTTGTCTTACCACTCATCTCAAGAGCTGTTGCATTTTTAAATAGCGCACCAACACTTGCAGCAACACCGTTTCCAACCATAATGGCAACAGGCGTTGCAAGTCCCAATGAACATGGACAAGATATAACAATAACTGAAAGTGCAAAGTTAATTGCATCTTCTGTTCCTTTTCCAATAATCATCCAAACAATAAAAGTAACGATTGCTATCACTAGAATGATTGGAACGAAAACTCCTGCCACTTTATCAGCAATTCGAGCTATCGGCGCCTTCGAAGTAGACGCTTTACTTACCATATCTATAATCTTTGAAAGTGTAGTTTCTGT
>CAMZGB010000136.1 GCA_947306285.1 uncultured Lachnospira sp. | reverse complement strand
CCATGAGAAATCATGGAGTCGAGTTTATAGTGAATATTGGTTCGGAGATGGAGACATGTCATGACACGTTAGACTTAGTTAAAAAATATAACTTTATGTATGGCGCGCTTGGAATTCATCCAGATTGCGTCTACGATTTGACGGACGAAGACTACAAGTGGATAGAAGAACACATCAATGATGATAAGATTGTGGCAGTGGGCGAGATTGGACTTGATTACTACCGCGAGTATGATAAGGCGGTTCAAAAGGATGCGTTTATTCGCCAGATGGAGATTGCTAGAAGAAATAATAAGCCAATTGTTGTTCATAGTCGTGATGCCGCACAGGATACATATGACATTATGAAAGAATACCACGCCGAAGAATTAGGTGGAGTGGTTCACTGTTTCTCATATCCAATAGAGATGGCTGAGAAGTTTATGGATATGGGATTCTATATTGGAATAGGTGGTGTAGTTACTTTCAAAAATTCAAAGAAGCTACAGGAAGTGGCAAAAGTTATGCCAATTGAGCGATTGGTTCTAGAAACTGATTGCCCATATCTAGCACCGGATCCACACAGAGGAGAGCGAAACGACTCCTCATACATCAGTTATGTGGCTGATAAGATAGCAGAGCTCCGCGGCATGAGCACACAGGAACTAATCGACATTACCACAGAGAATGCCAAGAGAATGTATAGAATAGAGGATTAATTATGGCTTATCTTGCTTCCCCGAGGGAGACAAAAGCAATAATAGATAGTTATTCCTTTGCATTTCAAAAGAAGTTTGGGCAAAACTTCCTAATAGATGCAAATGTGTTAGAGCGCATTATTGATGACGGTGGAATTACAAAGGACGACTTCGTGCTTGAGATTGGTCCGGGCATCGGAACAATGACTCAGTACCTCTGCGAGAGCGCAAGAGAAGTAATGGCTGTAGAAATTGACTCTAATTTAATTCCGATTTTGAATTATACATTGTCAGAGTATGACAATGTCGAGATTATAAATGAAGACGCACTAAAGCTAGACTTTAAAAAGATTGTTAAAGAGAAAAATAATGGGGAGCCAATAAAGGTGGTGGCAAACCTTCCATACTACATCACAACGCCTATTGTAATGGGACTTTTGGAGAGCAAGGCTCCAATTGAGAGCATTACGATAATGGTTCAAAAGGAAGTTGCACACCGTATGCAGACTGGACCGGGAAGTAAAGAGTATGGGGCATTATCTTTGGCGGTGCAGTATTACGCGGACGCTGAAGTTGTGCTAGAAGTATCAGCTGGATGCTTTATGCCAAGACCAAAGGTTGATTCGTCGGTCATTCATTTGCAAATCTACAAAGAGCCGCCGGTAAAAGTGTGCGACGAAGAGATGATGTTTAAGATTATCAGAGCGTCGTTTAATCAGAGAAGAAAAACTTTGGCAAATGGTTTGAAGAATGCGCCAAATCTTCCTTTTACTAAGGAAGAGATAGAAGATTCGATCATCAAACTAGGCAAGGATGTAAATATTCGCGGTGAAAAACTTACGTTGCAGGAGTTTGCAAAATTAACTGACATCCTTATGGGAGAAGAAGAGAGTTATTGACATTCCGAAGCCCCGCGCGGTTTACATAACATTGGAAGTCGGTTGAGGGCACTTGCCCGTTGTGTTAGAATAGATAGCAAGTATGAATACAGAAATAGTTAAAATAGATGCAGCAAATATCGATGAAAAACAGATAGAAAGGGCTGCAGAAATAATTAAAAATGGTGGATTAGTTGCGTTTCCTACAGAAACTGTTTATGGTTTAGGAGCAAACGCACTAGACGCTGAAGCATCTCGCAAAATTTACGAAGCGAAGGGAAGACCAAGTGACAATCCACTTATTGCACACATTGCATCACTAGAAACTTTAGATGAGATAGTAGAAGATGTGAGCGATGTCGCAAAGAAATTAATTGATAAGTTTTGGCCAGGGCCAATGACTTTAATATTTAATAAAAAAGAGATGGTGCCAGACAGCACAACTGGTGGACTTAAGACGTTGGCGGTTAGATTTCCAAGCAATGAAATTGCAAAAGCACTAATTGAAAAGTCTGGAGTGCCTATCGCTGCACCAAGCGCCAACACATCAGGAAAACCTAGCCCAACAAAGGGCGAGCACGTGATAGAAGATCTTAATGGTAAGGTTGATATGATAATAGATGGCGGCGAAGTGGGGCTTGGACTTGAATCAACTATTATTGATGTGACAGGTGAGCCAACGATCCTTAGGCCTGGATTTATTACACAGGAAATGCTTGAGCAGGTGATTGAGGAAGTAAAACTTGATCAGACATTATTGGAGAAGCCAAGCGAAGAGTTTGCTCCGAAAGCGCCTGGCATGAAATATAGACATTATGCGCCAAAGACTGAACTAGTCATAATAAAGGGCAGTGCAAAAAATGTGGCGCAAAGAATAAAAGAAGAGACTAAAACAAAAAATGCAGCAATTCTAACCGTGGACCAACACATAGAATTATATAAAGACATAGATGCAAAGGTTGTTTCATGGGGAGACTTAAACAATATGGATGAAATAGCACACAAAATCTTTGACGCTTTAAGAAAAGTGGATGAGTGGGGTGTAGATATTATTTATTGTGAGGCCTTCGAAGAGGAAGGCTTAGGACTAGCAGTAATGAATAGATTAACCAAAGCAGCGGGATATCAAGTGATTGATGTATAGCGAACGGAGGTAACTATGCTAGAGTTTAACAAGATCATTTTTATAACTGAGAATGACAATTCGGAGGGTCCCCTGGCGGCCGTACTTTGTAAAAAGTGGTTGCCGTTAGAGAAGATTGAGGTAGAATCGAGAGGACTTGCGGTAGTGTTTGAGGAACCAATGAATCCCAAAACAGTGGCCGTGGCAGAAGCAAACGAGATTGAAGTTGAACATACTTCGAAGCAGTTGCAGGACGATGACT
>CAMZGB010000135.1 GCA_947306285.1 uncultured Lachnospira sp. | reverse complement strand
AGAATTTGAAGAAGAGCGGTCGTGTAACTGCAACTGCAGCTATGATTGCCACAGCTATGAATATAAAGCCAGTGCTAACTATCCAAGGTGAAAAGTTAGACTCGTATGCAAAGGTTCGTGGAATGAAAGCCGCTGAAGCCAAAATGTTAGAGGCAGCACAGACAGATCTTAAGGAAAGATTTGGCGACTTCCCTCAAGAGCGAATCAGAATTGGTATTTCTGGCACATTCACAGATGAGGCAGCTGCTGAGGAGTGGATTAAGAAAGTAAAAGATACTTTCCCAGGTTACGAAACAGATTACGCACCGTTGTCATGCAGTATCGCTTGCCACGTAAGCGTGGACACAGCAGGTGTTGCCGTGACGGTAGTGGAGGAAAAATAAAGGGGTATCCCTATGAGTGATGATTGGGATGTAATTGAAGAACTGGAATTATGGGATGACTATAAAGAAATATACGGAGAAGACCCACTTTCCGGAAAACAACAAAAGAAGGTAAATAAAGCAATCAAGCAAAATGCGAAGAATCAATCTTCGGGTTGCTGCTCGACTACAATGATGTTTATGATAATGGTGATGGTAGCGATTCCTTGTTTGATAATAGGATTTATTATTTAATTGTGGAGGAAGAAAAATGAAAAATATTGTAATGAGAATTCTTGCAGCAGTATTGGTGCTACCATTGATAGCAGATTATACATACTTTACTGTAAATATATTTAAAGATAACCCTAAGTATATGACCGTGCCTATGCAAGTATTCTATATTCTAGATATTCTTGCTTTGATAGCAGTGGTAGTTGGAGCTATTATTGGTAAGTATGCGGTTTCTATAATAGGTGTCATAGCCTACTCTACCATATATTTAGTTTCTATTTTTTCACAGGTAGGAGCAGTTATGTCGGTTAGCCCAATGATGATTGCACAGTGTATACCACCATTGATTATTATTACTATAATGGTACTTCTTTTGGCTAAGATGATTAAACCTGTGCCTGCAGCAATTGTTGTGATAGTAGCTACAGTTTTAGATTTGGTTTTAGATTTCTTTGTAAGAGTAGTAGGAAATCACATGAACTTTTTCGCATGGGGCAATATCAGATTAGTTGTTACTAATGTATGCTACTGTGTAGCGGTAGTGCTTATTGCATTGTTGACTGGCAAGAAGAAAAATAATCAAATTGTTAATAATGGGAATATGTAATTTAAAAAATGTCAAAAGTTTTAAGTAAAATTAAAAAGATATTAATTGTTGATTTATTAGTAGTGCTGTTTTTGTGCAGCGCTACTTTTATTATTCATGCCAAAAACTTAAAGCCAACTGATAAAGGTTGGAAGTTGCAGTGGAGCGATGAGTTTAGTGGCAAAGAATTAAACGAAAAAGTTTGGACTTATGACATAGGTGTTGGCAGTTATGGCTGGGGTAACAACGAACTTGAAACTTATACTGACAAAAAAGAAAATGTTAGATTGGAAAAAGGTAAGCTTGTTATTCATGCAATGAAGCAGAGACACGCCTATGCCAATTATACTTCAGGCCGTATAAAGACTATGTACAAAAAGTATTTTAAGTATGGAAAGATTGAGGCACGCATCAAAGTTGCCAAGGGAAACCAGAGCGGTGTGTGGCCAGCGTTTTGGATGATGGGAAATGATGGCAAACCTTGGCCAGAGTGTGGCGAGTTAGATGTTATGGAGCATGCAAACGATAGACCATATGCTTCAGGTGCCATTCATTGGATGGCTCACGGAAACAATATGATGTACAGCGGAATGTTTAATGGTCATGTTTATGAGTATCCTGGTGGAAAGTCTAAGGGCATTAATGCTTGGCATACTTACGGAATTGTCTGGGGCGCGAACCACATCGATTGGTATGTGGACAATAATATTTATTATTCGGCGGACATTAGGGATAGCAACGCTGATGCATTTAGGAAGGATCAGTACTTCTTGCTTAACCTTGCGATTGGAAGTAAAGATACAGGTTATACTGGATTTACCGGACCGAAGAAATCATTTAAAGATGCCACAATGTATGTAGACTACGTCCGCGTCTACCAGAACAAAGATAAATCATACACCAAACCAAAACCTGAAAAAATAGTTGTGAGCAACAAGATGGATACGTTCGCACTTCAGCTTAATAAGAAGGATGCGGCAGTTAGGATTAGATCTTTTGTGGAACCAAAGATTGGAAAGCGAACAATTTCTAGCAACGGTTTAGTGTTGGGGGTGAAGAGTTTTAACGGAAATGATGACACAGGCATTACCGGTGATGATTTGAGAGTGGACAGCGAAGATGGATATATTGAAACTTTCCAAAATGAGTCGGAGGATCTAGTGAACCTTGAACTTCAAAAATCGCAGTCGGCTACTTATTACAATACAGATATGAGTTTTTTGGATGGATTGAAGGCTCATTCGAAGGAGAAGTTTTTGGTTAGGCCTTACGCGATTATGGAAGATGGACAATACTTGTACGGCGAAGTGAAGGTTATTGATATAGCAAAGCTAAGCAAATAAAAAAGAAGTTCCAAACGGAACTTCTTTTTGTGTTTCTTCTATATATAATATTATTTTTTTATATGATTCTTTATGGCTTCAAAACTTTCCTTGCTGATGACGTGTTCAATTCTACAAGCATCTTCATCTGCGATATCTGCAGGCACGCCAATCTTCTTTAAATACTCTGACAAGAACTGATGACGTTCATAAATCATTTCTGCAATTTCTTTGCCGGCAGGAGTGAGAGTAATGTAACCTTTCTCGTCAACTCGAATAAGTTTCTCTTCACGTAAATTCTTCATAGCAACAGAAACACTAGGCTTTTTAAAACCTAGATCATTTGCCACATCAACAGAGCGAACATGCTCTTTTGTCTGGCTCAAGACTAATATAGTCTCCAAATACATTTCTTTTGATTCGTTGCTTTGCATAATTACCTCATCCGTTCAA
>CAMZGB010000134.1 GCA_947306285.1 uncultured Lachnospira sp. | reverse complement strand
TTCTTTCTAACGTGTTCAGTCTCTAGAATATATTCACTGTTTCCTTTACTAATTGTTTTATCACTCATCTTCGCACCTCCTATTCATATACCGAGAATCTCTTCTCGACCTTATTAAATATGTATGTGAAGAATGCAGTGATTATTAGATAAATAACCAACGCTGGTATAAATACCAAATATGATCCTTCAGCTGTCATGATTGTCTTGGAGATCGTAGTGATATCCATCAAGGAAATGGCGAATATCAATGATACGTCCTTCAAAATCATAATAAACTCGTTACAAATAGGTGGTACCATTCTTCTAATTGACTGAGGAATGATAATCTTCTTCATAGTCTGTCCGTAGCTCATACCAAGAGCTTTAGCCGCCTCTGCTTGACCTTTGTCAATAGACTGGATAGCCGCACGAACAATCTCTGCACAGTATGCGCCAGAGTTTAGGGCAAATGCAATCAAGGCCGCCACGAAGGCACCTTTGTACACGGCTTCTGGATCACCCGGGAATAAGTTCTTCCAAGCAAATCCACAAATACCTGGTACTGTAAAGTACACAACGAACAACTGAATTAGAAGTGGCGTTCCTCTAAAGAAGAATATATACGCACTACATATATTTCTAGGAATTGGGTTCTTGGCAATCTTTCCTAACGCCAATATGATACCTAACAATACGCCTAGAATAATTGACAAAACTGTAAGTAAGATTGTTAGTTTTGCACCGTGCATCAAGTTCTCACCTACACCTAACATTCTATAAGTGTAGTTAACCATCTGGCCTGTTGTTTCCCATACACCAGAATTAGCATTGTGAATCTTTCCTGCAAATCCAACGTACTTCTCTGTTACACCGTCAGCTCCAGATGTTGAGAATGAAATATAGTTGATAACTATCATATTGTTATATGTGACAGTTACTCTCTTTCTCTCAAGAGTTTGATCTTTCTCAATCCATCTTTGCATCTGAGGGGAAGCCTGTTTCATCATCTCCTCTTCAGATGGTTTCATAAATGCTAGAATTGTGCACGCAATCAAAGCAATGATTACTATAATTGTAGTAATCTTAGTTTTTCTTTGCCAATTCTTTACATCTTTTACGCTCTTTAACCAATTTTTCATAATTTCTCTCTATCCTATTACTGCTGACAAATCAAGAATTCCTGATCTGTCAGCAGCTTATTAATCTTTAAGTATAAAATTTAAATAATTATTTAGCCTGTTTGAACCAGAAATCATATGAGTCATCAATTTCGCCGCTATCTTTCATATCCTTAAGCGCAAGATTGATAGCCTTCTGAAGTCCAACATTCTTCTTGCCCATTGCAATACCGAACTGCTCTGGTTCTGAATTATCTTTCCAAGCAATCTTGAAGTTCTTGTTCTTAGCAACCTGTCCGTCAGCAACTGTACTATCTACAAGTACTGCGTCCACTTCGCCGTTCTTTAGCTGCTCGAAGCAGTTAGTAACTTTCTCACTCTTGATGTACTTAGTCTTCTTCAAAGTCTTAGTACCAATCAAGTCATCCATCATTTCCATAGATGTTGTACCTTCCTGAAGTGCAATTGTAAGACCTTCTAGATCAGTGAATGCATTAATCTTAGCTTTGCTGTCTTTGTTTACAACTACTGCCTGGAAGTTATCAATGTAAGGATCTGAGAAAAGCATAGTTTTCTTTCTTTCCTTAGTAATTGTGATAGCTGAACAAACTACGTCGTAGTTCTTGTCGATTCCCTTGAAAATACCATCAAAAGCAGTATTTACGAAGTTAACCTTAAGACCAAGTCTCTTTGCAACACCTGAAATAATGTCGATGTCGTATCCTTCTTCTGTCTTACCATCTTCTGCGAACTGCTCAAATGGTGGATATCCGATTTCTACACCAACGTTTAATACACCTTTTTCAAGTGTCTTCATTCCGTCAGTCTTAACTGTTTCAACCTGTTTCTTAGCCTGTGATGTTGCTTCATCTTTCTTATCTGAAGAACCACATGCTGTGAAAATTGTTACTGCCATAACTAATGTTAGGGCTAATGCTAATAGTTTTTTCATTATTTTTTTCCTCCTCTAACGAAAAAATGAGCCATGGATAAAACGTCCCACCGCTCATCACATAGTAATACAAATATACACTAAAATGCATAATAATTCAATGCTTTATCTCAATAAAGTAATATAATTAAGTGCACTAAAAAAGAGCCTACATCGATGTTTCAGGCTCTTTTTAGTTTATTCTTTGGCCGTATTTGACCTTTATTTCTTCATCATGTTCTGGGATATTCAGCACGCCCTTTTTAGTTAAAACAACTATTGTCGATCCACCATAGTGGAACATTCCCTTTTCGTCGCCTTTCTCCACAGGGCCACCTGCTTTGTGGTTTTCAATTTTGCCAATCATTAAAGCTCCCACTTCCACTTGAGCAATAGTATCAAATCTATTTGTCTGAATCAAAGACACTTCTCTAGCATTTTGGATAAAAACTGGGTACTTTTCTAATGCAATAGGGCGCACAGTGTGAAGTCTACCTCTTACTTTTAACAAATAAAGAATTTGTCCATCGCAAGGATAACCGTATCTGTGATAATCATCCACGCAAAGTCTAAATACTAATGCTTTGCCACCAGCAAAGTCCGCAGCTCTATTTTCATCTGCCAATAACCTAGCTACTGTGTAATGACTACCCTTTATTTCAAAAGTTAAATCTTCATTAATATCATACACTGAAAGTCGTCCATCACATGGAGAAACAAATGAATCTTCGTCTTTATCTATTGGCCTATTCTTACTTTTGATTTTTCTAGTAAAAAACTCGTCAAAACTTCTCCACTCTTTTTTATGATACTCATCCAAGTTAATGTCATTTTTTGCGATAAACTTATTTATGTGTCGCACACTAAAATAAGAATTCATATAAGCCCCACCAATTTTAGAAATGATGGGGCTTGTTACAACCTTTA
>CAMZGB010000133.1 GCA_947306285.1 uncultured Lachnospira sp. | reverse complement strand
CACCAGTGCCAGGTGATGAAATTATTGGTTTCGTTACACGTGGTCGTGGTGTTTCACTTCACAGAACTGACTGTGTAAATATGATAAATCTTCCAGAGATAGAGAAAGATAGATTAATAGAAGCTAGTTGGGCTGAAGATCAGAGTCAGCACGAAGGCAAATACAATACAGAGATTGTTATTTATGCTCACAACAGAGTCGGTATCTTGTCAGATCTTTCAAAGATATTTACAGAAAACGATATCGATGTACTTTCTATTAACAGTAGAACAAGCAAAAATGAAATTGCTACTATAACAATGGCTTTCCAAATCAATAGTACTGAGGAATTAAACAATATCATTTCTAAAATTAGAATGATTGACAGTATTATTGATATCGAGAGAACAGCCAGCTAGGGAGAAACATGGAAATAAAAAGTGTTTTAGTTAGTGAAGCATATACTAACTGTTACTTAGTAAAAAATGAAGAGACAAACGAAGGATTTATAATTGATCCAGGCGGAAGTGCGTTAAAGATTTCTAGATGTATCGAGCAAATGCAAATGACGCCTAAAGCCATCTTGCTCACACATGGACATTTTGACCACATTGGCGCTGTCGATGAACTAAGAGACAGATATGGCATTAAGGTTTATGTGTCAGAAGAAGAATCGAAGTTTATGCAAAACTACAATAACAATTTGTCAGTATTCTTCGGTGAGGGCATGATTGTAAAACCTGATATAACAATAAGCGATGGAGAAGAACTTGAGATTGCTGGTATAAAAATGAAGTTTATTCTGACACCAGGACATACTCCGGGAAGCGGATGCTTTTATGTGGAAGATGAAGGAGTTCTATTCTCGGGTGACACATTGTTCTGTATGAGTAGAGGTAGAACAGACTTTCCTGGCGGAAGCGAGAGGGAGATCATCAATTCGATCAGAAAGAAACTTTTGGTACTTCCAGGAGAGACGGTAGTTTTAGCTGGGCATAACGAGCAAACTACTATAGATAATGAGAAGAGATTTTATTAAGGAGAAAAGTTATGGCTTTAAGTAAGAAACCAATGACTGGTATGAAAGACATTATGCCAGACGAGATGAAGGTTAGGAATTACGTTAAGCGCGTGATTGAAGAGACATACCTTTCATATGGTTTTTCACAAATCGAAACTCCTGTAGTTGAGAACATTCAAAACTTAACTAACAAGCAGGGTGGAGAGAATGAGAAGTTAATATTTAAAATATTGAAACGTGGCGAGAAGTTAAATCTTGAGACTGCTGAAACTGAAATGGATTTGGTGGACGGCGGACTCAGATATGATTTAACTGTTCCTTTGGTGCGTTTTTATTCAAAGAATGCAAATGAATTGCCTACACCTTTCAAGGCGCTTCAGATGGGAAATGTTTTCCGTGCAGATAGACCACAGCGTGGAAGATATCGCCAGTTTATGCAGTGCGACATCGATATTCTAGGTGATGCATCAAACTTAGCGGAGATTGAATTGATTCTTGCAACATCTAGCACACTTACAAAGCTAGGTTTCAAGAATTTTGAAATAAGAATCAACGATAGAAGAATCTTAAAGGCGATGGCCGAGTATTCTGGTTTTTCATCTGAAGATTTTGATTCAGTTTTTATCACTCTTGATAAGATGGACAAGATTGGATTAGATGGTGTCAAAGAAGTTTTGGTTAAAGATGGATTTGATGAAGGTGCAGTTGAAAAATACACATCACTGTTTAGTGAGATTGAAGGTGAGTCAGACCCTATCTCATATTTATCAGATAAGTTAGGCGATGCCTTCGCCGAAGACGTTAAACAGTGGATGGATGAAATCATTGAAAGCGTTAAGAATGCAAAGACGGACAATTATGACATCGTATTTGATCCAACATTAGTTCGTGGAATGTCATACTATACAGGAACTATTTTCGAGATTGCTATTCCTGAGTTTGGCGGAAGCTGCGGTGGTGGCGGAAGATACGACAAGATGATTGGACAGTTTACAGGAAATGACACACCAGCTTGTGGTTTTTCAATTGGATTTGAGAGAATAATTCTTTTGATGATGGAACAAGGATTTGAGATTCCAGAAAACGATGACAAGGTATGTTACTTGATTGAAAAAGGAATTGATGGAAAACAACTATCAGATATAATTGAACAGGCTTCTCAAGACCGTGAGACTGGAAAACAAGTACTAGTTGCTAGAATGAACAAAAACAAACGATTCCAAAAAGAACAGTTGGCCGAACAAGGCTACACAAACTTTGAGGAGTTTTATAAGGAGTAAATATGTCAGAAACAATTAAGGGACTTCATAGAAGTCACAGATGTACAGAAGTATCAAACAAAAATATTGGTGAAGAAGTCACTGTTATGGGTTGGGTGCAAAAGAGAAGAAATCTTGGCTCCCTAATCTTTATCGATCTTAGAGATAGAAGTGGCTTAGTTCAGATTGTGTTTGACGAAAACGACGGCGAAATATTCGAAAAAGCAGGAACTCTTAGAAGTGAGTTCGTTATTGCTGTGCGCGGCGAAGTTCGAGCACGAGATGGCGCTGTTAACAAAGATATGGAAACTGGTGATATTGAAATCACTGCAAAAGAACTTCGTATTCTTTCTGAGTCAGAGACACCTCCATTCCCAGTGGAAGAAGGTGCAAACACAAAAGAAGAATTAAGACTTAAATATAGATATCTAGATTTGAGAAAACAGAACCTTCAAAACAATTTGAAGTTACGTTCAGACGTGACAACTTTTGTGCGCTCATTTATGGCGAAAGAAGGTTTCCTTGAGATAGAGACACCAACACTTTGTAAGAGCACTCCAGAGGGGGCGAGAGATTACCTTGTACCAAGTCGTGTACATCCTGGTCATTTCTATGCTTTGCCTCAGAGTCCACAGTTGTTTAAGCAGCTACTAATGTGTTCTGGATGCGACAGATATATCCAGATTGCAAAGTGCTACAGAGATGAGGACTTGCGTGCTGATAGACAGCCTGAGT
>CAMZGB010000132.1 GCA_947306285.1 uncultured Lachnospira sp. | reverse complement strand
ATTCAATACGACAGAAATGATATGGATTTCACTCGCGGTACATTTAGAGTGCGCGGCGAAAACATTGAAATCTATCCAGCATCGTATGGAGACAGTGCGATTCGAGTTGAATTCTTCGACGATGAAATAGATAGAATAGTAGAGTTTGATGTTTTGACAGGCGAGGTTAAGCGTGAGTTGGAACACGCAGCTATCTTTCCAAACTCTCATTATGTTGTGGGTTCCGAAAAGATGGAGCGTGCTATCAAAGCAATTGAGGAAGAGTTGAAAGAGCAGGTTGCTTACTTTAAATCAGAAGACAAATTGATTGAGGCTCAGAGAATTGCTGAGCGCACAAATTTCGATATGGAGATGCTAAGAGAGACAGGTTTTTGCACAGGCATAGAAAACTATTCGAGGCATATGGCGGGGCTTGAGCCAGGCGCCACTCCACATACGTTAATGGAATACTTCGGCGATGAATTTTTGACAATCATCGATGAGTCGCATATGACAATTCCACAGATTCGTGGAATGTACAATGGAGACCAGTCTAGAAAGAGTACGCTAGTGGAGTATGGATTTAGATTGCCTTCGGCGAAGGACAATAGACCTCTCAAGTTTGATGAGTTTGAGGGAATGATTGACCAGATGATGTTTGTGTCAGCCACTCCAGGCGAGTACGAGGCTGAGCATGAACTAGATAGGGCTGAACAGATTCTTAGACCTACTGGACTTCTTGATCCAGAGATTGAGGTTCACCCAATAGAGGGACAGATTGACCACTTGATTGCAGCAATCAATCGAGAGACTGAAAAGGGCAACAAAGTTTTAGTTACAACGCTAACTAAGAAGATGGCAGAAGATTTGACGGACTATATGAAGGAAGTTGGAATTAGAGTTCGCTATCTTCACTCAGATATAGACACGCTTGAGCGTACAGAGATTGTGCGAGATATGAGACTTGATGTTTTTGACGTTCTAGTTGGTATCAACTTGCTTCGTGAAGGCTTGGATATTCCGGAGATTTCACTTGTTGCAATTTTAGACGCCGACAAAGAAGGTTTCTTGAGATCAGAGACCTCACTTATTCAGACAGTTGGTCGTGCGGCAAGAAATGCTGAAGGTCATGTTATAATGTATGCAGATGAAATCACGGACTCGATGAAGAACGCGATTGATGAGACAAATAGAAGACGTGCGCTTCAGATGAAGTACAACGAAGAACATGGAATCACACCAGAGACTATCAAGAAAGAAGTTAGAGACTTGATTAGTATTAGCAAGCAGGTTGATAAGCAGATTCAGACAATAGAAAAAGACCCAGAGTCAATGGACCGAAAAGAGATTGAAGAACTAATCAAGAAAGTTAAGAAGAGAATGGATCAAGCAGCAGCAGATTTAGATTTTGAAACTGCTATTGAGATGAGAGATAGATTGACCACTTTAAAAACAGAGTTGGAGAAGATGGATTAAATGGCAAGCAAGTACATAAAAATTAAAGGAGCAAAAGAGCATAATCTTAAGAAGATTAACGTAAACATTCCTCGTGATAAGTTTACGGTTGTGACAGGACTTTCCGGTTCAGGAAAATCGTCCTTGGCTTTTGATACGGTTTATGCTGAGGGACAGAGACGCTACATGGAGTCTTTGTCTTCTTATGCGCGCCAGTTCTTAGGACAGATGGAAAAGCCATCTGTTGAGAGTATTGAAGGTTTGCCACCAGCTATTTCTATTGATCAAAAGTCTACAAACAAAAATCCAAGATCTACAGTTGGAACAGTGACAGAGATTTATGACTACCTTCGTCTTTTGTATGCGCGAATCGGAATCCCACATTGTCCTAATTGTGGAAAAGAAATCAAGAAACAAACAATCGACGAAATCATAGACCAGATTCTAAAAATGGAAGAGGGCACTAAGTTTATGGTGCTTGCTCCAGTTGTGCGTGGTAAAAAAGGTCGTCACGAAAAGGTATTAGATAGTGCAAAGAAAGCTGGTTATGTTCGTGCTGTAGTCAATGGCGAAGTAATGCTTCTTGAGGATAAAATCACTCTTGATAAAAATATTAAAAACAATATCGATATAGTAATAGATAGATTAAGTATTAGAGATGGAATTAAGCAAAGACTTACAGACTCAGTTGAGACTGCACTTAAGTTAGCAAACGGATTAGTCGTAATCGAAAAAATTACAAAAGCAAAGAAGACTGAAGATAAGAAAAAAGCTTTAACAAACACAAACGATAATGAGAACCGCACAATGTTCAGTCAGAACTTTGCATGTATGGATTGCGGAATAAGTATTGATGAGATTCAGCCAAGAAGCTTTTCATTTAATAATCCATTTGGCGCATGCCCAGAATGTTCTGGACTTGGAATAAAGCAGGAGTTTGATTTAGACTTAATGATTCCAGACCGCTCATTAACTATAAACGAAGGTGCACTCCAAGTTATGGGTTGGCAAAATGCAAAGAATAAGGGTAGTTATAATCATCAAGTTTTAACAGGACTTGCTGAGAAATATGGTTTCGATTTGGACACTCCATTTGAGAAATATCCAAAGAAAATACAAGACATTATTATTAACGGTACAAAGGGCGAAGAGTTTGATGTTGAATATACATCACGTCGTGGCTCTGGTTTGTATCGTATAGCCTTCGAAGGTCTCTTTGAAACAACAAAGAGAAGATACCGTGAGGCATGGAACACACGAATGAAACTCGCCTACGAAGATTACATGAGCGTAACACCTTGTCCAGTTTGCCAAGGACAAAGATTGAAGAAGGAATCTTTGGCGGTGACTGTTGGTGATAAGAACATTTTTGAATTCACCGAACTACCAGTCAGAGATGGAATTGAATATTTAGATAGAACAAAACTTAACAGCATTCAAAAGAAGATTGGATCTGAAATTATAAAGGAAGTAAAAGGTAGACTTCAGTTCTTGCAAGATGTGGGACTTGAATACCTTACACTTTCGCGTTCAACTGGAACACTTTCTGGTGGAGAGGCACAGAGAATTAGACTTGCTACACAGATTGGTTC
>CAMZGB010000131.1 GCA_947306285.1 uncultured Lachnospira sp. | reverse complement strand
GACGAAATCTCTCATCCAGACTACAAAGATATAACTGAAGAACAGTACAAGAACAGAATGACACTTCAAAAACTAATGGTAAATGGAGGCTTTGAGCCAATCGATACAGAATGGTGGCACTTTACTTTGAAGGATGAACCATATCCAGAAACATATTTCGAATTTCCAGTAGCTATGGATTCGATCAAAGCATAAATATGAAAACTAGAGAGCAAGCATTAAAATATGGACTATCATTTAGATAAATACTTATGGGGAGATTATGATAAATAAAGACATAGAAAAAGAGTTATATAAACTTCAGGACAAGGAGTATCGTGACTTTCACAAGAAACTGATGCCTACGGTAGATGAGAAAACTATTATAGGCGTTAGGACTCCTGACTCTAGAAAACTTGCAAAGCAGATGGCAAAGCGAGAAGACATAGATGAATTTTTGAATGATCTTCCGCACAAATACTTTGATATGAACCAACTTCATGCTTTTATTGTTTCTGGAATGAAAGACTATGATAGAGCAGTGAAAGAAGTTGAAAAGTTTTTGCCATATGTTGATAACTGGGCAACTTGTGATCAATTATCGCCAAAAATCTTTAAGAAGAATTTGAAAGATTTGTACAAGCATATAAGAGAGTGGATTGCATCAGATAAAACGTACACAAAGCGCTTTGGGATTGGAATGCTTATGGAACATTACTTGGATGATGCTTTCGAGTTAAAGTATCCAAGATTAGTTGCTCGCGTCCGCTCCGAAGAATACTACGTAAACATGATGATTGCTTGGTATTTTGCAACGGCTTTGGCGAAGCAGTGGGATGATATTATTCCATTTATTGAAAACAAAAAACTTGCCACTTGGACACATAACAAGGCAATACAAAAATCGGTGGAGAGTAATCGAATTACAAAAGAGCAGAAAGAGTATTTGAAAACGTTAAAGATTAAATAAGTAAAAGGATTGCACAAATAAAGTGCAATCCTTTTTGATATCCAATAATATGTGAAAAAAGCATAAAGTATAGTATAATTAAAGGGCATAATTGTACGGAGGCGATACTATGAAAAAAAGAATACTATCAGTAGTAACCGTTTTTGCAGTAGTACTATCAATGATTGGTGCGCAAGCTTTTGTAGTGAATACAAAGGCTGTTCCTAGTGAGAAAAAGTACGAATCATTTGTTAGTGCAGTGAAAGAAAGTGTAGAAAAATTTCATAGAACACATATTAAAGATTCGAAGGGAAATAGAACTCAGATAGATGAGGACTATAAGGAGATACCTAAGAGTAAAAAGAAAAACAACTTGCCTAGCAAATATGTTGCACCTTATACATCAGTAAAAGACCAGAACGCCTTCGGTAGTTGCTGGATGTTTGGTGAGGTTGCCTCTCTAGAATCTCATTTACTATTCAAGGCAGGTTACGATGAGGGATTAGTTGACGAGGATCCAATTGATTTGTCGGAGGCGCAAGGAGTATATACACAGTACAACAAGCAAACAGAAGAAGGTACTTATGATGGTACGCCATTAACTATTTCTGAAAACGATGTGGAAAAGCATTCGGATAATTATTATGGATACAACGAAGGTGGTTGGGTTTTTGATGCATCTATGGCAATGACTGCTGACAAAGCAGCAGCATTGGAGAGCGATAATCCATATCAATCGAGAACGCAATCGTCTAGAGGAGCAGATTCCAGAATAATGTCAAGCAGAGCAGCTGCTCAATACAGATTGAACCGCTTTAATATAGAATCAGCTGAGGGTCTTCCAGAAGTCTTTACGATTACAAAGCAGGGTACAAAGAAAATAAGACAATATGATCCTGAAGCAAGAAATATTTGGAAGAACAAGATAATTGAAAATGGAGCGATTTCAGCCAATTATTATCAGGTATTAAATGAGGAATACAATCATTGTTGGGGTCCAGATGCTGATGACTATGTAATAGGCCCTAACTTTTGGATTTATGATGCGAGCGAGTCAAGAATATTTAATACAAATCATGTGATTACTGTGGTTGGTTTTGATGACAATTATTCTAAATATAACTTTGTAGAGAAATATACTACAAATAGTTATGATAGTTTGGTCGGCGAAGTGGTTTACATAAAAGATGACGAAAGTGGAGATCCAGATATGGAATTTGATTCCAACGGACATCTAGTAAGTATTGAAACTTCTTCCACGGCTAGAGAAGGATATAGCGCATACATTGTTCCAAAAGAAAATGGGGCATGGTATATCAAAAATTCATATGGTACAGAGCTTAACGGAAAGAAAAAATATGACAATGGTATCATGTATATGAGTTATTGCGAGGAAACCTTGTCGGAGACGGTTTCTTCTGAGGTTGATGAGACAATGTCTCAAATCAATAACAATAGTAAAAAATACGATACTACATTATCCCACAGTTCACTGATGGGACAGGTTGCGAATTTTAATGATGATAATCTAAAGGCAGCCGAAATATATACTGCAGAACCAGACAAGGATATAGAACTTAAACAGATTGGTTATTGGACTGGCAAGACTAATACTGTAACAAATTTGAAAATTTATAATAATCTATCTGACACTACAGATCCAGAGAGTGGAACTTTAGTTTATGATTCGGGAAATGTTACAGATCAATATAAAGGCTACCATTCAGTCAAGATTGATGAAACGGTAACTGTTACACATTCCACAAGTGTTAGCGTAGTTATCACACAGATGTGTGATGGTGAGAATTCTATTATGATTGAAGCGGATTATGCAGATCCTAGTGATGCATATTATTTTTACTGTAGTAACGAGGGAGACACAGCATATTACTATGGAGGAGAATGGGTAGACTCAAAAGTGGTCGATGAAGAGGTTAGAGAACAGGATATGACCGTAGGAAATACAACTGTAAAAATGTTTGGAAATTCTACAGAAGTGCCACCAGAGCCTACCACACCAAAACAATATACAGTCACAGTTGATGGAAACGAAACTAGTGTAGAAGAGGGAAGTCAGTATCAATTCCCTGACACTTCTGAAAACGGATATGCAACAGCAGGATTTGATACTCTATATGC
>CAMZGB010000130.1 GCA_947306285.1 uncultured Lachnospira sp. | reverse complement strand
AATTAACTTTGCACCAACAAATGCGAAAGCTGACAAAACATATGTACCATCTTTATACGGGGAAGATATCAAAAATACTGATATAAAGTATACTTTTGATAATGGTACATTGACTGCAGAGGGTAAAGGCTATGCTGATGCAAGTTACACTTGTAAGAAAACAGACATAAAAAGGATTATTATCAAAAATGGAATAAAAGGAATAGCTGACTATGCCTTTTCTGGTTGTGGAAATATTCAATATATTTCAATTTCAAGTTCGGTTAAAGAAATTGGATTCTATGCATTTAGTAACTCTAAGCTACCTACTATGACTGTTCCAAATACTGTAAGAAAAATAGGAGCGACAGCTTTTTATACGGCGGAGCCGTTTTCCATCATTATGCCAGGTGATTTTCAATTAGTATGGAATAGCTATCTAGAAGAAAGTGATAGTCATATATCTCATGGATTTAAAAATGTCAATTTGAATTCTTCTTATAATCCAGCAAATAAGGATCAGTTTGATTCAAGTAGTGTTAATACAATTAAAGGTGATTCAAAGTATAAGAGTTATAACGGAGTGGTTTATTCAAAGAATGGAAAGACTCTTGTGCAAGTCCCATCCAAGAAGAAAAATATTAATATAAGAAAAGGATGCACAAAGATTTTGATGTCATCATTATTGTATTATCATAAAAAGCCAGGCACAAAGTTTCTTTTGTCGAAGGCAAAGAAGATTACTATCCCAGAATCTGTAAAGAAAATAACTAATGATATGGGAAGTGTGCGTCCACGTTTTGGATCTAAAACAAAATGGATTGTTAAGACTAAAAAACTAACAGGCGACAGCATCGAAAACCTGTTAAAAATGATGTCAAACAAACAAGCCAAAAAGTATATGAAGACAAAAGAGGCAAAAATTAAGAAAGCTAACAATATGCAAATTATAAATAATAATGTATTGTTGAAATATACTGGCAAGAGCAAAACTGTAAGAATCTCATCTAAAATAACAAGGATTGCGGATGGCGCTTTTACAAAGAATAAAAAAATAAAGAAAGTAATTTTAAATAAAAAGCTAAAGAGTATTGGTAATAATGCTTTTAGATCATGCACTAAGCTAAGGACAGTAGTTTGGAACAAAAAACTAAAGTCAGTTGGTGATTATGGTTTTTCAAATTGTAATATTAAGACTCTTAAAATGCCAAAAAGTGTTACAAAATGGGGAATGGGTTGTTTTGAACAAAATGGAACAACGAAGATAAAGTTTTCAGCAAAAATGAAAACTATACCTGATTATATGTTTGCAGGTATTAAAATTAAAAGTATAGTTGTACCAAAAACTGTTGAGAGAATAGGAAGAGGTGCTTTTGCACACGCTGAATGTAAAACGATTACAATAAATGAAGGAACTAAAGTAATAGGCGATTATGCCTTTGATGGCATATTTAAACTCAATAAGGTCGTAATAGCCAAATCAGTTCAATTGATTAGAGATAGTTCATTTAGAGATGCCACTATCAAGCAACTTATACTAAAGAATCCTAGTGTTACAATAGATGAAGGTGCCTTTGGTACGATAAAGGAGATTGACTGTGGAAATAACCCTAAAAATTATATAACGGTTGCAAGTCTTTGGGAAACGAATAACAAAGGGTATTGTAAATTTGGTGTGGCCAAAGTTGAAGGAGCTGATGGGATGGATGTTGAAATTTCAGAGAAGGCAAATTTCTCAAATGCAGTGAAAGTAAATAATCTCCCGAATAGAACAACATCATATGAAGTTAAAAGACCAAGTGACAATTATAGTTTTTATAGAATAAGAGTATTTACAACTGTAAAAGGACAGAAACAATATGGACCATGGAAGAGTTTCAAATGGTAATTAATAATACCTTTCAATAATCTAAAGAGCAGACGCGAACTGAATGCGTCTGCTCTTTTAGTTGAACAAATAATATTGTATAATGATTATAACCGTGGATTTTTAAGAGGTGCGAAATGAAACTATTAGAAGAAAGAATTAGAAAAGACGGAACTGTAAGAGAGGGAAATGTCTTAAAGGTAGACAATTTTCTTAATCACCAGATGGACATTGAACTTTACAAAGAGATGGGTCAAGAGTGGAAGAGACTTTTTGCTGATAAGCCTATCAACAAAATTTTAACTATTGAGGCATCTGGTATTGGAATGGCTTGCGTGGCTGCGCAATACTTTAATGTGCCGGTGGTTTTTGCAAAAAAAGCTCAGAGTATAAACATTGAAGGTGAAGTGTATCAGACAAAGATTGAGTCATTCACTCACAAGAGAGTTTATGATGTTATAGTTTCGAAAAAATTTATTGGACCAGATGATCATGTGCTTATTATCGATGACTTTTTGGCAAACGGTTGCGCACTTCTTGGACTTATTAACATAGTAGAACAAGCTGGAGCCACCGTCGAAGGCATTGGAATAGCTATAGAGAAAGGTTTCCAACAGGGCGGAAAGATTATTAGAGACAAAGGATACGACTTAAAATCACTTGCGATTGTTGAATCGATGGATAATGGGGAGTTGAAATTCAGAGATGAATAATATTGTTTCAAATTTATTGTTATATGGAGATTTGCCAGAGGATTCTATTTTGATGGAGTTGTCTGATGTTTTTAGTGAGTTTAATTCTAAAAAATATGATGCAGATAAACTAAGGACTAAGATTTATCATCAGATGAAAAGAATTCTTGATATTTCAACTGATTACGGATTTGATGATAACCTTTGGCACAACTATTTGACGTATCTTCTTATTACAACTGAGAATTCTTTCAGTTTGACTTGTGAGAAGGTGGGAGCATCTGAAGGTAGTGTGAATGATTTTGCGAAAAATGATTTTAAACAATTTAAAAAGTTGTTTGATTTTGACTTTAGCAAAATTGAAAAAGAATTAGATATAGATTGTTTTAGCAAGATAGAAGATTATACTGCAATTCATAAACCTGAATTCATGTATAACAAAAATGTGAGCGAGAAGGTTCGTAAGCTTAGTAAAGAATTGGAGGAGACTAAAGATGAGAATGAGTTCTTTGACGCAGTCTCAAACTTCTACAAAGATTACGGTGT
>CAMZGB010000129.1 GCA_947306285.1 uncultured Lachnospira sp. | reverse complement strand
ACTATCGCAGAAGCTGTTCAGGAAGCAGTAGAAGCACCTGCAGAAGAAGCTAAGGCAGAAGAAGCAGAATAATTTAATAAATCATTTTGGGACAGGTGAATGCCTGTCCCAAATAATGATAAGACAGTTCGAAACCATCCTGTCTATAAACAAAACTACGGGACCAAACATACGAAGGTATGTTTATAAAAAGATGCCGTAGAGCATCTTTTTATTTTGTCCTTGAATAAAGGAGATAAGACATGAACGAATTACTATTAATCGGATCAATATTTTTGATCTTTGGCGCAGAGTTAGCTTTCTATAAACTCTTTGCAAAAAGTGGACTATATGTGTTCACAGCAATTGCAACTATTGCAGCAAACATCGAGGTTTTGATTTTTATAAAAGCATTTGGCCTTGATATGACACTAGGAAATGTATTGTTTGCAGCGACATTCCTCTGTACTGATATTATCAGTGAGGTGTATGGTGCTAGGGAAGCCAGAAAAGCTGTAACAATCGGTATTATTACAAACATAACTTTTGTAATCTTTGCACAGTGGTGGCTACTATACACAGCTACAAATTCAGATACAATGAATGCTATGCATGCCATCTTTGATCAAGTGCCAAGGGTAATGATTGCAAGTTTATTAGTTTACATTATCGTACAGTACTTGGATGTATTCCTATATCACAAGTGGTGGAAGCTTACTGACAAAAAGTTTGGTAATCACAGAAAGTATTTGTGGTTCAGAAACAATGCATCAACATTAGTTTCACAGTTCTTAAACACAGTATTGTTTAATGTATTTGCATTCTACGGAACTGTAAGCACAGGAGAGTTGATGAGTTTCATTTTCGTAGGATATATAATCTTTGTGGTAACATCTTTGGCGGACACGCCATTTGTATATATTGCTAGAAAGATTTCCGACAGCGGCAAATTTGTGATGGTATCAAATCCAGATGCTAGAAACTAATATAAAAAAAGACCTAAACTTAGGGTTTAGGTCTTTTTTTATTGGTATTAAATCTGGTTATATTAAAAAAACAAAAACTGAATATATCAATAATACCAATATTTGATACAATATCTCCAATGCAAAAAACTGTTAGGAGGAATGTACTATGAATACTAAACTTACAAAGATAGTCTTAACATCTGTATTCGCGGCTATTGTATTTGTGGGAACATACGTAATTCACATTACAATTCCGGCAACAGGTGGATATATAAATATAGGAGATGCAGCCATTTTGCTAGCTGCTTGGTGTTTGGGCGGAATGTACGCTGGACTAGCGGCAGGAATAGGTGCAGGATTAGTTGATCTAATGATAGGACCAGCTTACGTGCCTGGAACTATTGTTATTAAGTTCTTAATGGCAGTAGTGGCATCACTCATTTTTGTCGCGCTAAACTCTAAAGGACTTAAGAAGAGTGGATATGTGTTAGGTGCCTTTGCAGCGGAAGCGATTATGGTGCTTGGATACCTTTTGTACGAGGGAATATTCCTAGGTCTAGGCTGGGGTGCTTTGGCAGGAGTGTATGGAAACGTAATCCAAGGTGTGGCCAGTATAGTGATAGGTGTGGTGGCTGTGGAAGTTTTGGAGAAAGCCAAAGTATTAAAAAAGATTAAATCGTACGTGTAGGAGAGAGACATGAGTATTAGAGAAGAAGCAAAGGCGATAGCCAAGGAAGTAATAGAAAAAGGAAACTTGACTGAGGGGCAGATTTTGGTTGTTGGATGTTCGAGCAGTGCAGTGGGCGGAAGCCTTATCGGAACTGATTCCAATGTGGATACAGCAGCCGAGGTCTTTGACGCAGTCTATGAAGAAGCCCGCGCCAAAGGAATCATTTTAGCAACGCAGTGTTGCGAGCATTTAAACAGAGCAATTATTGTGGATGAGGAAGAAGTGAAAAATCATCCGCTAGGCGCAATCATCTTGCAAGAAAAGGTGAGCGTAGTGCCAAAGCCAAAGGCGGGTGGATCGTTCTCGACAAAGGCATATGAGACATTTGAAAAACCGGTGGCACTAGAACATATTAAGGCAGATGCAGGAATAGACATAGGCGGAGTGCTTATAGGAATGCACTTAAAAGAAGTGGCGGTTCCAATCAAGTTAGAGCAGAACAAAATAGGTGAAGCGATAGTTTTAGCGGCATATACTAGACCAAAATATATTGGTGGAGAAAGAGCTCATTACTAGAGCTCTTTTTCTTTGTTAAGACACGCTTACATCTTCCTTTTTATCGTGTTTTTTGCTATAATATTCGTTGACTCTGAAATCAGATATTATAAAAAAAGAGGGATTTTTAAATGAGTAAAACACTAGAAATTAGATGGCATGGTCGTGGCGGACAAGGAGCCAAGACAGCCGCACTTCTTTTAGCAGAAGTGGCATTTAAAGTTGGAAAATGTGCACAGGGATTTCCTGAGTACGGACCTGAGAGAATGGGTGCGCCTATTACTGCGTATGACAGAATAAGCGACACTCCTATTCGCGTACATTCAAATATCTACGAGCCAGAGTATGTGGTAGTAGTAGATGAGACATTGCTAGAGTGCGTGGATGTAACGAAGGGCTTAAAGGAAGACGGAGCCATCTTGATAAATACAGCAAAAGATAAAGATGAGATTATGCCACACCTTAATGGTTACAAGGGCAAAGTATATACAGTAGATGCTAGAAGCATAGCAATGGAGTGTCTAGGAAAGAACTTCCCTAACACACCTATGCTTTCAGCTATCGTAAAAGTTACTGGAGCTTTGGAGGAGAATACTTTCTTCGAAGAGATGGAAGGATCATTCAAACATAAATTTGCAAAGAAGCCAGAAGTGGTGGACGGCAATATGAAGGCTCTAAAAAAAGCGTTTGAGGAGGTTAAGTAATGGCTAAGTCAGATTTGAAAAAATTAGGTCAGGACGTTGCTTGGCAAGATGTTACTCGCGGAAACACTATCGTAGGTAGTGGAACTACTAGAGAGTTCAACACGGGTGACTGGACAAACGTAGCGCCAGTGATAGACGAAGAAAAATGTAAACAATGTTTGCTTTGCGTGCCTGTCTGCCCAGACAGTTGTATCGCAGTAAAAGAGAACAAGAGACAACCTATAG
>CAMZGB010000128.1 GCA_947306285.1 uncultured Lachnospira sp. | reverse complement strand
TCGATAAGTTCTCTGTACTCTTCAATATCATTAGCTTTGATATAGTCAAGTAGTCCACGTCTCTTACCAACCATCTTTAGAAGTCCTCTTCTTGAGTGATGATCCTTAGCATTATCTTGTAAATGCTCTGTAAGTTCCTGGATTCTGTATGTAAGAATTGCAACCTGTACAGCTGGTGAACCAGTGTCGTTAGGTGACTTACCATACTCTTCAGTTAACTTAGCCTTAACTTCTTTTGAAATCATAGTATTTACCTCCTATTTTTATTATCCCCTTACACTGAAGCACCGGTCGGAGTGTCCAAGCACTTCGTGTAGGTTTTTTACACGCTCGAATATATTAGCATAAGCCCTAGCAATTGTAAAGCCTTTATTGCTTTAATAATTCGGACATATCTTTCATTATTTGTTCCTTTAATTCATCCACTGATTCAAACTTTTTCTCAGGTCGAATGAACTCGTAAAACCTAACATCTAGTATCTCGCCATACAAGTCATCCTTGAAGTTTAAGATATGTGATTCAACTCTAATCTCATCTGTATCTTCCACGGTTGGATTAACTCCAATGTTTGTGATTGCAGGATAGCTCATATGCTTTGAAACCACTACTGTCCTATAAACACCGTTTGGTGGAAGAAGTTTGTTTTCATCTGGAATAATATTTGCAGTTGGAAGTTCAATTCTTCGTCCAAGACTCTTGCCCTTCTCAACTTTTCCAGTGATCGTATATGGATGATCTAGCATCTCATTTACTTCTTCTATTTTACCTTCGAGAATCTTTTCTCGAATTTCAGTACTGCTAATGTCAGTGTCTTTGTATTTCTCTTTTTCGATAACTGTAACAGCTAGGTTGTTTTTAACTTGTCCTTCTTTCAAGAACCAAATGTCGCCCTTTGCCTGTTTGCCAAAACGAAAGTCTGGACCACACACAATCTCTGTCGCACCAATCTTATCCTTCAAGACTTTTTCAACGAACTCTTCAGGACTCATACTCAAAAACTCTTCAGTAAGTGGCATGCTCATATAAACATCCACTCCTAGTCTATCGCAAAGCATTCTCTTTTCGCCCTCGGTGAAAATAGTCTTTCCTGTCTCATGTTTTAGATAAGTATCTGGAGAATCTGCGAAAGTAAGAACAACTTTCTTTCGACCGTTTGCATTCTCAGCCATAGTGTCTAAAAGTTTTTCGTGGCCTTTGTGGATGCCATCGAACTTTCCGACAGTAACTATTGTATTATTCAGTTTTATTCCATCGCTGAATTCAATAACTCTCATAATTAAATAAACATTTTTTCTGGTTTGTAAATTCTTTTGCCTGAATAAAATTTATAGAGTCCGACGAAGGTGCCATCTTCCTTGTAAACGCGGACGATTTGTCCATCTTCGTGATTCATCTTGAACTTAGTGTCGCCCGACGTGAAGATGTTTCCATTCATCACTAGTTTCTCTGCTTCATCAGAAACTATACATTTTGAATAGCTATCTAGCACTTCATCAACTGGCAAAACCAAGTCTTCAAGAGTGCCTTCATCTCTAGCCTTCTCAATGTCTTCTAGTTTTACTGCAGTGTCTATGCCAAATCTATCAACTTGCGTACGTGTAAGTTTTTCCATACACCCGCCAACACCTAAATCATTTCCAATATCGTGGCATAGTGTTCTGATATATGTACCTTTAGAACAAGTAACTTGCATAAAAACTCTAGGAAGTTCAATTCCCAAAATTCTTATTTCAAGAATCTTGCAGTGTCTAGCTGGGCGCTCCACCTCTTCTCCTCGTCTAGCTAAATCGTAAAGCTTTTGGCCTTTGATTTTGATTGCACTAAACATAGGTGGAATCTGCTCGTAGTCACCAACATAACTTTTTATAGTCTTGATGACATTTTCTTCATCCAAGGCATTAATCTCATCTTCAGTTGCTTTCTTAACAACTTTGCCGAAGATGTCCTGAGTCTTTGTTTCAGTACCAAGAAGAAGCGTCGCCTTGTAAGTCTTGTCCTTGTTAGCCAAAACATCGCAAAGTTTAGTTGCTTTACCAAGACAAACAGGAAGCACTCCCACTGCCTGTGGATCGAGCGTACCCATATGACCTATTTTCTTTTGCTTTATTATCCCACGCAACTTGGCCACCACATCATGCGATGTGAAATCTGGCTCTTTGTATACGTTGATTACTCCATTTATCATTTAAAACTCTTTTTCAATCTCTTTTAGTACTGTCTCAATAACAGTGTCTTTGTCGCCCTCAATGTCGAAGCCGGCTGCACGCTTGTGTCCGCCACCGCCAAAGGTAACGGCAATCTTTGAAACGTCCACGTCGTCTTTTGAGCGAAGAGAAACTTTATACTTATTATCTTCAATTTGATAAGCAAACATGGCAACTTCCACACCCGACACATTTCTGATAGATGCGATAACAGCATCCAGGTCGTTTGCAGTAAGTTCATATCTGTCCATCAACTCTTTTGTGCAGTAACCATAGATTACCTGACCATCTAATTTAAGCACAGTGTTACTCTGAATTTTGGCAGTAATCATCATTTGGTTGTAAGACTTCTTGTAGAAAGTCTCCTCCAAAATTTCATTGTGATTGATTCCAAACTCCATCATCTTTGCAGCGATACGAAGAGTTCTTGGTTTTGTGTTTTGGAATCTAAACACACCTGAATCAGATGCAATACCCATATACATAGGTGCTGCGATTGTCTCATCAAACATATCGACGTCTAACAAGTCAAACAATACTTCGCAAGCTGAACTAGCATCTGGAACTACTATATTTTCGTCAGCGTAGCCTAAGTTGCTCTTGTGATGATCTATACAGAAAGTTCTCTTTGCATTTTCAAAGTACTTAGCATGTTTGCCAAGTCTATCGACTGATGCAGTATCTAGCGCGATAAATAATTCGTACTCTGTGTCATCAGGATCACTTAGGTCAATGTCATCAATGTTTTTGATAATGCCAAACTTTGGATCAACAAATTCAAGATGAACTGTCACATCAAGGTCTGGTCTATTCTTCTTTAAGTAATTATAAAGAGACATGCAAGAACCGATGCAATCACCATCAGGTCGGATGTGTCCTGCAATACCTATCTTTTCAGCGTCTCCAATAATCTCATTAATCTTCA
>CAMZGB010000127.1 GCA_947306285.1 uncultured Lachnospira sp. | reverse complement strand
TTCGTCTTGCGATAAAATCTATGCTCTCTCCAGCCGCAAGCATCTTCGCCAAATAATACACAACCGCATCTGGATCTGAGCCTCTCATACTCTTTATAAAAGCAGAGATTGTGTCGTAATGATTGTCTCCATCTTTGTCGTACTTTAGTGCACGCTTCTGGATACATTCCTGAGCTACATCCAAAGTGATATGAATCTTTCCATCTTCTGATGGATCTGTGGTTAAAACTCCAAGTTCAATTGCGTTTAGTGCTGTCCTTGCATCACCGTTTGCAATGTTTGCCAAGAAATCAACTGACTCATCATCTATAGTCACATTGTATGAGCCCATTCCACTTTCTTCGTCTTCCACGGCTCTTCGAATCAACGTCTTAATGTTTTCTTCGCTTAATGGATATAGTTCAAAAACAATTGATCTAGAAATAAGCGCGCGGTTAACTTCGAAGTATGGGTTTTCTGTAGTAGCTCCAATCAAAATCACCGTGCCGTCCTCTACGAAGGGTAGCAAGTAATCCTGCTGGCCTTTATTGAATCTATGTATCTCATCGATAAATAGAATTGTTTTCTTTCCAGTCATTGCAAGTTCATCTTTTGCTTTCGCAACGACATCTTGCATATCTTTCTTTCCCGATACTGTAGCATTAAGTTGTGTGAACTTTGAACTAGTAGTGTTTGCAATCACCTTCGCCAAAGTAGTCTTTCCAGTACCCGGCGGACCATAAAAAATGACAGAACTAATTTTGTCTGCTTTTATGGCTCTATATAAAAGTTTATCCTTAGCTATGATATGTTCCTGTCCTACCACTTCATCTAAAGTTTTAGGGCGAATTCTACTAGCTAGGGGGGATTCTTTTTTTGTATTTACGTCTCTTGCGTAATCAAATAAATCCATCGTTTTCCTCTATCTTATCTTGGGCCAAATTTGGCTCCCCAAATCAAATATCCAATAATAATTCCAACCACTACTCCTAATAGCAAGTGAACTATTCTGCCAATATCCATAGCTTTAGGTTCGCGCTTACCAGCGTTTAATTCTTTAGCCTGTTTACGGTTAAAGATTACTATATCAATGGCAATCAATATACAACCTAGAATAGTAATACCTGCGCAAACTATTGTTATGGCAAAAGGATTTATACCAAAAATCTTTACGTTTGCAAAAGCAAGAATAAGTGAAATAATTGTTAAGATAACTGCAGGCGTAGTAATAACAATAGCAACCTTTCCAAGTGGACTAGATTGATATTGTGCTCTTTGTTTTTGATTGTTTTTAAACTTATAATAATCTGCCATTTCTACCTCTAAAACATCGCTCTAATTCCAGTAAACACTCCAAGACTTAGGAGCAACATAATTGTTCCAGCCAAAAGTACTCCACCCATGGCTGCTAAACAACTCTTTTTGAAATCTAAATCCAAAATGCTAGCTGCTAATGTTCCAGTCCATGCGCCTGTTCCTGGAAGTGGAATTCCAACAAAAAGCAAAAGTGCAATGTACACTCCACCTCTAGTTTTTTGTGTAAGCTTCTCTCCGCCATGCTCTCCTTTTTCAAGACACCATGTGAAGAACTTACCAATATACTTTTTGTCTTTGCCCCAAAGAAGCACCTTTCTCGCAAAGAAAAAGATGATTGGAACTGGAAGCATATTTCCAATAATAATTATTAAAATATATAGCCAAACAGGTCTTAAATGAAAACCTTCTGCTATTGGGATAGCTCCTCTTAATTCAATCAATGGAACCATTGAAACAAGAAAAACTATTACCCATTTTGTCCATAACGCTTTTAACATATCTTCCTCATTTTTTGCATAGTTTATAATTGGGCGCACTTGCCCAACGTAAAAAATCTCACCATAAAATTATAACAAATTTTATGGTGAGATTAAAGGTCGATTTAGTGATATTTTAAGGGTTTTTACCCCTTTTTCACTACTTTTTACTTAATAACAAGTTTGTCATTCTTAACATCAAAGACTAATGTATCTCCAACACTTATATCGCCTTCCAAAATAGTCTTAGCTGCAAGAGTTTCGACGTTCTTCTGAATAAATCTCTTCAAAGGTCTAGCACCGTAAACTGGATCATATCCTCTGTCAATTACGAAATCTTTAGCCTTATCTGTAAGTTCAACCTTAAGTTCTTTCTCTTTAAGTCTAATATTTAATTCGTCGATTACAAGGTCTACTATTCCAGCGATGTTTTCCTTTGTCAAAGGCTTAAACATAATGATTTCATCAAGTCTGTTTAAGAACTCTGGTCTGAAGTGATTCTTCAAATCATCCATTACAGTTTTCTCAGCTTCTTCCTTGATATTTCCATCGTCGTCAATTCCCTCTAACAAGTATTGTGAACCAATATTAGATGTCATAATTAGGATTGTATTCTTAAAGTTTACAGTTCTACCCTGTGAATCTGTAATTCGTCCGTCGTCCAAAACTTGTAATAATACGTTGAATACATCTGGATGCGCTTTCTCAATCTCGTCGAACAATACAACGGAGTAGGGTTTACGTCTAACAGCTTCTGTTAGCTGACCACCTTCATCGTAGCCTACGTATCCCGGAGGCGCTCCGATAAGTCTAGACACGCTGAATTTCTCCATGTATTCACTCATGTCGATTCGAACAATATTGCTCTCATCGTCAAATAAGTTCTGCGCCAAAGACTTAGCAAGTTCTGTTTTACCTACACCTGTAGGTCCCAAGAACATAAACGAACCGATTGGCTTGTTTGGATCTTCCACGCCTGCTTTAGATCTAAGAATTGCCTCTGAAATCTTCGTAACAGCCTCATCTTGTCCAATAACTCGTTTGTGTAAAGCGTCGTCCAAGTGCAAGATTTTATCTCTCTCAGTCTCAGTAAGTTTAGCAACAGGAATTCCAGTCCATCTACTGATAATTCTAGCAATCTCTTCTTCTGTTACACTCTCTCTTACTAATTCTAAGTCTTTACCTTTAACTTTATCTTCCTCTTCTTCAAGTTGCTTCTGAAGATCTGGAAGTTTTCCGTATTGAAGTTCAGCAGCTTTGTCTAAGTCGTAATCGTTCTGAGCCTTCTCAATCTCTTTCTTAACTGCCTCAACCTGCTCTCTTAACTCGCCAACTTTGTTAATGCTGTCTTTCTCGTTCTCCCACTGAGCAACTTTTGTGTCGTACTCACTCTTAAGTTCAGCTAACTCCT
>CAMZGB010000126.1 GCA_947306285.1 uncultured Lachnospira sp. | reverse complement strand
AGCACACGCTCGAAGCGTATAATTATTATAAGGAGATTTGACAAAACTATATGGATTCAAAACAGATTACAAAAATAGCATTTGATGCATTGGAGGACAAGAAAGGTGTAAATATCAAAGTGATTGATATTTCGAGCATTTCAATTTTGGCGGACTATTTTATTATTGCCGGTGGTACAAATGAAAACCAGGTGAAAGCTTTGGCTGATAATGTTGAAGAGAAGTTAGCTGAAGTTGAAATTACACCAAAACAAATTGAAGGCTACGACAATGCAAACTGGATTTTGATGGACTATCAAGATGTTATTATTCACATATTTAATGAGCAAGACAGATTGTTCTTTGACCTAGAAAGAATTTGGTCAGATGGACAACTAGTTGACGCAAAGGAGTTTTAAGATGGAGAGACCAATAGTACCAATTACATTATTGACAGGTTATTTGGGTGCAGGAAAAACTACACTTTTAAATGAAGTGCTTGCTAACCAAGAGGGATATAAAGTTGCCGTTATTGTTAACGACATCGGCGAAGTAAACATTGATGCTTCTTTGATTGCTAAGGGTGGCGAAGTGACAATGGCAGACAACAACCTTGTTCCTTTAACTAACGGTTGTATTTGTTGTACATTAAATGAAGATTTGATTAACCAAATTCTTGATTTGATTCAAACTGGTCAATTTGACTATATAATGATTGAGGCGAGTGGTATTTGCGAACCAATTCCAATTGCTCAATCAATTGCAGTTTTGGACGGAACTTTTGATCCTAATGCTAAGATTGCTAAGCTTGATAACATTGTAAGCGTGGTTGATGTGGCTAGACTTGCTGATGAGTTTGGATGTGGCGAGAAGTTGTTAGATGATTCTGTGGAAGACGAAGATATTGAAAGTTTAATTATTCAACAGATTGAATTTTGTAATACAATTATTTTAAACAAGGTTGATACTGTGTCTGAAGAGCAGTTAGAAACTGTTAAAACGATAATTAGAAAACTCCAGCCTAAGGCTAAGATTATAGAGACAAATTATTGTAAAGTTCCATGTTCAGAAATTCTAGATACAGGACGATTTGATTTTGAACAAGCTAGTCTTTCAGCCGGATGGGTTCAAGAGTTGGATGCAGAAGTGGAAGAGACAGAGCATCATGGACATCACCACGACCATGAACATGAACACCACCACGACCATGAACACGACGAACATCACGAACACCACCACAATCACGATGAACACGAACATGGCCATCATCACGGCCACGGACATCATCACCATCACCACCACCACGATGGAGACCATGGTCATGAAGAAGAATATGGAATCGATACATTTGTTTATTACAAACGTGATCCGTTTACTAAAGAAGGTTTTGAAAACTTTGTCGAGAACTATCCAGAAGGTGTTATTCGTACAAAAGGAATCATCTGGGTAATTGAAAACAATGATATGGCTTACATGTTTGAGCAGGCTGGAAAGCAAGTTGGAATTCAACAAGCAGGACAATGGGTAGCAACTGCACCGAAAAAAACTCAAGAACAAATGATGGCAGAAGACACAACACTTGTCCGCGACTGGGATGATGAAATAGGTGATAGAATGGTTAAACTTGTTTTTATTGGCAAAGATATGGACAAAGATGACATTATAAAAAGATTAGACAATTGTTTAGCATAATTATTAAAACCCGTTAAGTATGACGGGTTTTATTTTTGCATTTATTTATGATATTATTGAACAAGTAATTGTGAGAGGAGAACAATTTATGAGCAAATTATTTAATTCTATTTCAGAGATTGTAGGAAAGATTGGTTTTAAAACCATACGTATTGTAACTATAGCAGCATTTGGTGCAACTATTTTCTTTTCACTTATTAGTTTCTTAACACATGCTAGCAATACATATGCTTCAACCATTTTATCTAGTCTAGCATATATAGTTATGGCAATAATTTTTCTTGTTTTTGTTATTATGAATACTAGTTTTAAGACATATTTTGTTACAACTATTGTTTATGGATCATTCCTTATAATTAGCATTTTAATTACACTATTTAGTTTTATTGATTATATAAGTTGGTATGCAAGATATACTTCTTACTCATCATATTCATCATATTCAAGCACAGATAACACGGCATATTTGGTAAAGAATGTAATTCTTTACATATTTGACTTTGCTGGAATATTTACTATGTTAGCAGCCATAATTCTTTTAATTGTTGCAATAAAGAAAAAACAGAAGAATGGTAGTGGGTCCTTTGGACTTCCAATGATTCTATTTGCTGTTAATTTTGTTATCTACGTATTATGTTTCTTTGTTGTTATTATTATTGGTTTTACTCACAGTATTATTCCAACATTTACAAATATTATTATTGCAGCGACTTGGATTTGTTTTTCAGCTTATCTTGAAACAAGAGAAAAGATAGAATACGAGAAACCAACCCCAGTTGCTAATCCGGTTGCAGGAAGTAGTAATCTGCAAAGTAATATTGATTACAACTTTATGAATATGGGAATAGGAACTCATTTCTTACTATCAATTGTTACATTAGGAATCTGGCAGTTGATTGGTGTTTATAAAATCACAAGATATTTAAGTTCATTAGATAAGACTTATCCGAGAGATCCAGTAACAAAGTTATTACTTTGTATGTTTATTCCATTCTATAGTTGGTATTGGTACTATAAGTCAGGAGAGATTGTAGATCATCTCAATGGAAGAGCGAACGGTAAATCAAGAGCATTGTTATTAATTCTTAGCATCTTTTACTCGAGTGGAGCATTCCTGGTTTTGATTCATAAAGCAAATGAATTAGAATTCACAATGAAGCCTAGTGATATTGCAGACAATGCAAATATGACAACTCAAATGTAATTTAAGCATATAAAAAGAGCATCGTTTGGATGCTCTTTTTTATTGCATACATTTATCTTAAATAATGTTAGGACGATAAAGTGAATATACTTTTCCAACTATCTGACAATCTGTGCAAATGATAGGCTCATAATCATCATTCTCCGGCTGGAGTCTGATATGATCATCTTCTTTATAGAATCTTTTAACTGTTACTGAATCCTCAAGTAGCGCAACAACTATGTCTCCATTACTAGCAGTTTCAGTTTTCTCTACAATCAAATAGTCTCCTTCGAAGAAGCCAACATTTATCATACTGTCGCCATGTACTTTAAGAATAAATGTATCCATATTAGGAAGAAATTC
>CAMZGB010000125.1 GCA_947306285.1 uncultured Lachnospira sp. | reverse complement strand
TGGAGGCTATGATTAAAGAGTCGCCAGAGCTTATTGACGATTTGATTAAGCTAGGCGTTGATTTCACACGCGATGAAAAGGGCAACCTCAAATTCACAAAAGAGGGTGCACATCACGCAGCAAGAATCCTCTACCACGAAGATGCCACAGGAAAAGAGATAATGACGCATCTATATGAGACGTGCAAAACAAAGAAGAACATCACTATAAAAGAACACTGGACTATGGTTGATATCTTAAGTGCCGATAACAGGTGCTTCGGAATAATCGCAAACAAAAACGGTGATGGCCTAGACACAATTTATGCTGATTATACAGTTTTGGCTTGTGGTGGTATTGGAGGAATATATAAATATTCCACAAACTTCAAACACATCACCGGTGACGGCGTTGCAATCGCAATTCGCCATGGTGTAAAAGTTAAAAATGTAAACTATGTGCAGACTCACCCAACGACATTCTTTATCGAGAAAAATCCTGACAGAAGTTTCTTGATTTCAGAATCCGTCCGCGGTGAAGGAGCACTTCTATATAACAACAAAGGCGAGAGGTTCACAAACGAACTTAAGCCAAGGGATATTGTTACCGAGAACATTATTGCTGAGATGGAAAAGGAAGGTGCAGACAATGTTTGGTTATCGTTTGAACCAATCGACCCAGAGGAGTTAAAAACTCACTTCCCAAATATTGTTGAGTACTGTAAGTCGCAAGGCTACGATGTTCCAAAGCAGATGATTCCAATTATTCCAGCGCAACATTACTTTATGGGAGGCATCAAGGTTGACCTGAATTCGAAGAGTTCGATGGAGCAGCTTTATGCAGTAGGTGAGACGGCTTGCAACGGAGTGCACGGACACAACCGTCTGGCAAGTAACTCACTACTAGAGAGTATGGTCTTTGCAAAACGCGCAGCCAAAGACATGATTGAACACTACGACGAAGTAAAAACCAAAAAGTTTGACAAGATAGACTGGAGCGAATACGAAGACCTAGATAAATGGCAAGAAGAAAACAAAAAGATAATCTTACAAGAGATAGAAGATGAAAACGAAAAGGAGACAAATATGTTTGATCCAATTACACTAAAAATGAATGTAGACCCACTGATTGAAAGTGCTTTGAAGGAAGACGTTACAAGTGAGGACGTGACAACAAACTCAGTTATGCCAAATGCTGTTGCAGGTAAGGTTGAACTTATCTGTAAAGAAGATGGTGTAATTTGTGGACTTCAAGTATTCCAACGTGCATTTGAGATGCTAGATGAAAATGTAAACGTGCACCTTCATGTAAAGGATGGAGATAAAGTGGAGGCTGGCCAGAAACTAGGCTCAGTTCGTGGAGATATTAGAATCTTGCTTGTCGGTGAGAGAACAGCACTTAACTACCTTCAGCGAATGAGTGGAATAGCTACATACACAAGAACGATTGCAGATATGCTTGAGGGAAGTAAGACAAAACTTCTTGATACAAGAAAGACTACGCCAAACAATCGTATATTTGAAAAGTATGCAGTTCGTGTTGGCGGTGGTCATAACCATAGATATAACTTAAGTGACGGTGTTCTTTTGAAAGACAACCACATAAGTGCTGCAGGTGGTGTGGAAGAAGCTATTAAACTTGCTAAGGACTACGCGCCATTCGTTCGCAAGATTGAAGTGGAAGTCGAAAGCATTGATATGGTAAAAGATGCTGTGGAAGCAGGCGCAGATATCATAATGCTTGATAATATGGATCACGACACAATCAAAGAGGCAATCGGTGTGATTGATGGAAGAGCAGAGATTGAAGTATCAGGAAATGTAACGAAAGAAAACATAGAGAAACTATTAGACCTAGGTGTAGATTATGTTTCAAGCGGAGCGCTTACACATTCAGCTCCTAGTTTGGATATTTCGTTGAAGAACTTACATAGGGTATAAATATGGATGGAGTAGAGAGAAGAGAGAAAATTTTAAAAATTCTTCGAGAGAGTGATGAGCCAGTATCGGGTGGCAAGTTTGCCAAAAACTTTAATGTCTCAAGGCAAGTTTTGGTGCAGGACATCGCCCTTCTTCGTGCTGCAAACCATGATATTATTGCCACCAACAAAGGGTATATCCTTCAGAACGAAGATAAGACTTTGAGAGTGTTTAAAGTTAAGCACGACCCAGACAAAATGCTAGATGAGTTAAACATCATTGTGGATGCTGGTGGAAAGATAGAAGATGAGTTTGTGTATCACAAAATGTATGGAGTTATCCGCGTAAATATGGGTGTGAAATCAAGACGTGATGCTAAGAAGTATGTGGAAGAGGTTAATGGAGATATATCGCTTCCATTAGAGATGGTTACGTCAGGCTTTCACTACCATACAGTGACAGCAGACAGCGAAGAAATACTAGATGTTATTCAAGAAGAATTACAAAAGAATGGTTATTTGGTCGCGTTGAGAGACTACGAACCAGTTGATTTTTGGAGTTAAAAAAAGGTTGCTAAGGCAACCTTTTTTATTGATAGAAAATAGAGTTTTACTGAATATTGTAAAGTGTTTTTTAAAGGGTTATATGGTATAATTGTAACTCAGTAGGGACTTTTAAGGAGTGAAAAAATGAGTAAGAAAATATTATCAATTATATTAACTATTTGTTTGATATCAATGGTATTTCCAGTATCTTCAATTAGTGTAAATGCCGCAGATCATATTCATTGTGTTTGTGGTAAGACTAATTGTGAAGGAGCGGGTCACGACCCTTCTCAAAAATGGGAAAAATGGACAGCAGATAACGATTTGCCAACAGAAGATGGGTATTGGTTTTTGACTAGTGATGTCACTATGAAATATTCTTGGGATTTGTATAAAACAGATATTAATCTTTGCTTGAATGGTCATACAATTTCGATTGAAGTGGATGATGCTAGTGATCCTTGCATAGATATAGATCAAAGCAATCTCCTTCTTACAGATTGCGAAACTACAGGGACTATAACTGCAAATAAGGGCACTGTTATCTATAATGAAGGTAAAAGTAATTGTACTGTAAATAATATAACTATCGATACGAAGGACAATGCCAGAATCCTAAAAAATGAAAATTATTGTACAATTGTTGCTAATAATGTGTTTATGAATGGTGATTTTAGTGGTTCAGGGTCGGCTGTAGAAAACTATGGAATAGCTACATTTAATAATGCTGATATCGATGTTAGTGAAACATTTAGTTTAACAGGCATTGGCAACTATTCTAATGGATTATTAACAACAAATG
>CAMZGB010000124.1 GCA_947306285.1 uncultured Lachnospira sp. | reverse complement strand
GAAATAGAAAAAGGTTAGGTGTGTTAGTTCTTGAACCACTACTTCCTATATGGATAGACCTTATTAAAATCTTCCTTATGCGAGTTGTAGTTATAAACCTAACCGGCCTAACCTTAGTTAACTTAGAAAGTCATCCTCGACACCCAATTCATTATCAGTAAGTAATCGGATGCCGTGATAGATAACTTTGTTATGAGGGTGAGTTGTTTTAAATCCAGCAAGCTCCATCGCTGCTTTGAAATCATTACTTGGACGGACATATTCGTTTCTATGCCAAGCATAATCTCTATACTTTAGATAAAGCTCCCCAGAGCTAACTTTTTCATCTTCACCGAGCTTACAGCACTCATTGATGAATTGATGTAACCAGTCATTCTCATTCTTATATCGTTTACAAGCTTCTAGAACGACGTTTGGCTCTTCGATGTGGAATTTATTGTCTATGACAATTTTTGCGCCTTCCATGACCCAAAATAGAATATATTCCTTACAGTTATCAAATAGATACTCGGAATAGTTCTTGATGTCGTTATTTCCTGTGAACTTATTGGTAAATGGAATAACTTTTAATCTACGCCACGTGCCGTCATCACCAGTGGTGACTTTAGGCAAATGGTTGGTGTAAAGAATCATTGTGTGAGAAGGTATAAAGTCAAACTCGTCTTTGAACTTCTTTTCACCTTTGATTCTATCAGTGGAACATAGCTGTTTGATCATTCCATCATTTAGCCTTGCTCCCTGTTCGTTTTCGCTAGAGATGATTAATCGTTTTCCTTTTAGGAACGCCTTTTCAAATCTAGATGATTTACCGTTATTTACGAATAGATTGTCACTGTTAAGAGTCCCACCGTAGTCACCGAATACTTTTAAGATGGTATTCCAGAATGTTGATTTACCATTACCGCCTTCACCATGCGCAATAAGCATCATTTCAACATATACAGCCCCTACTGCCGCTAAGCCGCAGCACTGCTGTACGTATCTAATTAATTCCTTATTGTTTGAGAATATCTTATTTAAAGATTCCTCCCAGATATCCTTGCCTTTAAAAGAAGGGGAACATGCAGTCATTTTGGTAATGTAGTCTTCTGGTTTATGTGGCTTTGGCCTAAATGGACCAATCCTTAAATCATAAACACCTTCAGGAGTAGATAAGAGAAATGGATCTGCATCGAATTTCTCAGTATCGACACCAATATAAGGAGTAGCTTGTTTTAATGTCGCGTTGATATAGTTAGAGTTTCTTCGGCTAGTTACAAATTTAAGATATGCTTTTGCCTTATCAATTCTTTCTTTATCACCACTATCGCTAGCTTCTCTATAGAGCTTAAAAGCTTCCATGATTTGCTTATTAGTGAATTGATGTAAAACCGCTAGAGCAAGCTCTTCACTTTCCACCCATCTATTTTGGTCATAGACCACAAACTTCATTGCAGGGTTATAAGCGATTATAGAGCCATAATGTTCTTTAAACTTTAAAGCTTGTCCAACATCAGACATGTCACTTGGTACATAGGATTCACCACCATATTCATCTGGTTTCACATAATTCGGATTAGTGAGTATCTTCGTTTTATAGAACTTAAGAGCACTATTCCAAATGAGATTTAATTCCGAATCTTCTAATGGTTCTTCACAGCATTTTTCATTTTTGTCCTTGAAGAGCTGCCTAGCCTCTTCAGTATCGCCATATCTTTTTAAGATAATCGCAGCATACTTAGATAGCTTTGAGTTTCTTTCTCCGCACTTAATGACTTGATTGTCATCATCCATATTGGCAAATCTTTCATAAGCGTCGATATAAGCGTTTATGGTTAATTTACCAGGAGAGACGATTACTTCAGGTTCTTCAGTGCCAAAAAAGAAACGAGCAGCATCTTCTGCATTTTTGTCAAAATAAGGCCATATGGTATTAATTTTTCTTTTTAATTCCGCGTATGCTTCTGGGTTCTTAATTGGGTCCATCGACATAAAGACATGAAACTTAGGTCTAGGTGCTTTACCATCTTTTTCCTTCATGTTATTTCTAGACATGTGGAAGATCATGAACACATTATCAAATTCGCTGATAAGATTTTCAGGAGTAATCCAAGCATTTGGATCATCACTATGGTCATTGTCGCAGTCTAGAGCCAAGCAATCTGATACTAGAAAGTTAGCACAGTCCCTTTTGTCATACTTGTATGTGGCGCATACATAGTCCTTATTAAATATTTGTCGTATTTGTTCTTTGTTTGTCGTTTGTTTTGCTTCGAATTCGTGAGGATATCTAGTATTACTAGGCATACCCAACACATTGGATTTGTAAAACTTCATAGCTACTAGCCCTCCTATTAAATCCAATTAGGAAGCTAGGAGCAGCAAACTAAACGACTATGTCTTCTGATTGCGTTGAAAAGATTATCATAAATCCACTGCTCCTTTGCTTTGTTTTTGATATATCGTCTCCATATTGAAGAGATCATTTAAACTAATCCCTAAAACCATTGCGATATTACATAAAGAGATGAAACTTACACGTGTTATTAGTCCGTTCTCAATGCGGTAATAATGATGGAAGTCCATGTGTAACAAGCGTGACGTCTCACGCATAGAAAGACCTAGAGTCTCTCTTTTGATAACAAGATACATTCTCATTGCGTTAGTTTTGGTCATAGTACTATCCTTTCTTAAGATTTGTCTTTTAAGGCAAGACATCAGCCTCACAATATATGGAGAAGAAACTGGTCTTTTGACCCCCCTTCCACCATCTTTTTCACCAGTTTATGGCGAATTAGTTGCCCGAGTGTGCAAATTATTCTCTTATCTCAGGTGATATAAGGACAGTTGAAGGCAAATTCGTTAACCCTAGAAGCAAACTTTTTTTAGTTTCTTCACTACTACACACATTTATGGGGCTATTTTGGGGTATCAGTATTAACTTTTTTAAGCGAACGCTTTAATACCCTCACTAGTTAATGGCGGTTATCTCATTGTTTTGCTCACATTTTCTTTTTCACTTTTAGTGATTTTTGCAAAAAGTTTAGAAATGACCTCATTGACCTCACCTTTCACCTCATTAGGGACAAGTGAGATTTAAAAAGACGGGTTTCCAAAAAGTTTGTTTGTACCGCTCAAACCCTATGGGACCAATGGGAGCGATTTTTGCAATTTTTTCTTTACGCGCGTAAGCAGAAATTATCGGATTTATTAAAGTTATCGCGTGTGCAAATGCTTTTGACTTATTTGACTTATTAATAGAAATTGATGTCCTGTGGGCATCTAGGGAACC
>CAMZGB010000123.1 GCA_947306285.1 uncultured Lachnospira sp. | reverse complement strand
ATTAAGACTCTTGAGTCACTTACAGGTGTTGATTTGATTATTGATGATACACCAGAAGCAGTAGTTCTATCAGGATTTGATCCTATTAGAAGAGAGGTTGCAAGAATTGCACTTGAAAAGTTGATTGTCGATGGACGTATTCAACCAAGTAGGATTGAAGAGATGGTTAACAAGGCTAAGAAAGAAGTCGAGACCGTCATTCGTGAAGAAGGTGAGTCTGCTACATTAGAAGTAGGAGTTCACGGTATTCATCCAGAACTGATTAAACTTCTTGGTAAGATGAAGTTTAGAACAAGTTATGGACAAAATGCATTAAAACACTCTATTGAAGTGGCACATCTATCAGGTCTTATGGCATCAGAAATGGGATTAGATGTCCGCATTGCAAAGAGAGCTGGACTTTTACATGATATTGGTAAGGCAGTGGATCATGAACAAGAAGGTACACACATCCAATTAGGTGTTGAGCTTTGTAGAAAATACAAAGAATCAGGTGTTGTTGTAAATGCCGTTGAAGCACACCATGGTGATGTTGAACCTGAAACATTGATTGCTTGTATCGTTCAAGCTGCAGATGCTATTTCAGCAGCAAGACCAGGTGCAAGACGTGAGACATTGGAAACTTACACAAACAGACTAAAACAGTTAGAAGACATCACAAATTCATTTGAAGGTGTTGACAATTCTTTTGCTATTCAAGCAGGTAGAGAGATTCGAGTTATGGTGGTTCCTGACAAAGTTAGTGATGCCGATATGGTATTGATGGCTAGAGATATTTCTAAACAGATTGAAGCTGAATTAGAGTATCCAGGACAGATTAAAGTTAACGTTGTTAGAGAATCAAGAGCTATAGATTACGCAAAATAAAATCTACATTAGAGGGAAATATGTTCAGCATATTTCCCTTTTTTATGTTATACTTTTTGTGATAAAAGGAGAAATATTATGGACAAAATTGGTTTTATTGGAATGGGGAATATGGGCTATGCGTTGATGAATGGATGCCTAGATTTTTTCGGGAAAGATAATATTAAATTCTTTGATACTAATACTGACAGGTGTGAAGAGATTTTTAAAACAACAGGTGTTGGTTATGTTTCATCAGTAAAAGAATTAGTAGAGACTTCAAAGTATATTGTGTTAGCGATTAAACCTCAAGTGTACGAAACAGCTTTAGATGGAGTGAGCGAGTGGGTGAATGATGATACTATAATTATTTCGTTGGCTCCTGGTATTACAGTTGAAAAGGTTAAGGAATTAACATCTGCTGAAAAGATTATTAGAACTATGCCAAACACTCCAGCTATGGTAAATGCTGGCATGACGGGTATTTGTTACGATGAAGATAAATTCTCTCCTGATGAAGAGATTATTATAGATAAGATTTTTAATTCAATTGGTAAATACAAGAAGGTAAGTGAAGATCTTATGGATGCAGTAGTTTGTGCTAGTGGAAGTTCGCCGGCTTATGTTTTTATGTTTATTGATTATTTGGCGAAGTCAGTTGAGAAACTTGGTTTGTCAAAAGAAGATGCAACTGAGTTCGTTGCACAAACCGTTTATGGTTCTGCAAAACTTTTAATGGATACCGGTGAGGATGCTAACGTTTTAAAAGAGAGAGTTTGTTCACCAGGTGGAACAACAATTGAAGGTGTTAAAAAACTAGATGAGAATGAATTGGAAAAAGCAATAGATGAAGCAACAAAAGCGTGCTTCAAAAGATGTAAAGAATTACAGTAAGAGGGATTTACTATGAAGGATTTCAAAAGAATAAACAGAGAGAGTGTTTATAAGGGAGCAATTATTGAGTTCTGTAAAGATCAAGTTATTACTCCTGAAGGAAACAGAGTTGAATGGGATTATCTTATTCACAAAGGTGCAGCTGCTATTATTCCTGTTATGGATGATGGGAAAATTATAATGGTTCGTCAGTGGCGAAATGCAATTGACAAGTTTTCTTTAGAGATACCTGCCGGTGGAAAGGATACGGTAGAAGAGTCTACACTTGATTGTGCTATGAGAGAATTAGAAGAAGAGACTGGGTATAAAAGCGAGAATATTGAATTCTTAATAACTATTGTTCCAGCTATTGCATATTCAGGAGAGACAATAGATATTTATGTAGCCCATGACCTTCAAAAGTCGGAACAAAACTTGGATGAAGACGAAGATATTGAAGTTGAAATTTATGAAGTGGAAGAGTTAGTTCAGATGATTATGAACAACGAGATTAACGATTCAAAAACAATCTCAGCTATTTTGACGTATTATTTAAAATATTGCAAAAAAAATTAAAAAAAGATTTTTTACAATATATTGTGTAGGTAATAATATGCTTTTGAATATATAGTGGAATTTTTATGTAACCCAGAAAAATACCGATTTTTCTGGGTTATTTTATGTTTGATTTTACATAAAAAAATATATATAATACTAACTACATCTCTGTGAAGAGGTTAGCGGGAAAAATGGAAGAAATAATAAATGCGTTTTTAAAAAAACTAAATAAACAGAAATCTATTTCAAAGAACACTGAAGAATCATACAGAAGAGATTTAACAAAAATGTTTGAGTATATGAAGGTGTCTTCTAAAACTGCACTTGCTAAAGTGAAACAGAAGGACATTGAAAAGTATATCAAACATTTAAATAAGTTAGGTAGAAAACCAGCAACTATCTCTCGTACAATTGCTTCAGCAAAAGCGTTCTTTGGTTACTTAGTTTCAGAGGGAATTGTCAAATCGAATCCAGCAGCGAAATTGAAAGCTCCTAAGATTGAAAAGGCGGTTCCTGAAATTTTGTCAGTTAAAGAAATAGATGCGCTTCTTAAACAGCCATCTAAGAACACACCAAAGGAATTAAGAGACAAATCAATGCTTGAACTTTTATATGCGACAGGTATGAGAGTTAGTGAATTGATTCAGTTAAAAATAGATGATGTAAATATCAAACTAGAATACATAGTTTGTCACAATAGAAAACAAAATAGAATTATTCCATTCGGAACAGCAGCTAGAAATGCTTTGTCGAAATATTTAGATAATGGAAGAGAAGAACTTCTAGGGGAAAACAAAGATAGTGATATTCTATTCCCTAACTGTTCAGGAAAACAGATGAGTAGACAAGGTTTCTGGAAACTGATTAAGTCGTATGGTAAGAAGGCTGGTATTGGCTCTGATCTTACACCACATACTTTGAGACATTCGTTTGCAGCACACTTAGTTGAAAACGGTGCAGACTTGAAATCAGTTCAACAAATGTTAGGACATTCGGATATATCGACAACACAGATATATATGAATTCAGCAAATACAAGAGTCCGCGAGGTGTATGCAAAGGCACACCCTAAGGCATAGAAAAACA
>CAMZGB010000122.1 GCA_947306285.1 uncultured Lachnospira sp. | reverse complement strand
TCTAAACATCTATCCTTTGCCACTTCCACTTTTGGCTGACCAACGGTTGATTGCAAAGCAATGATTTGTCTATTAATATTCGTCTCATCAACCACATCTTTATCAATTAAATCAAGCGTCCCTATACCGCTTCTAGCAAGGGCTTCCACGGCGTATCCACCTACTCCGCCCACGCCGAAGACAGCGACTCTTTTACTCTTTAATTTGTTTAAATTTTCCTCTCCTAAGAGAAGTTCTGTTCTGTCAAATATGCTCATTTTAACTCCGTACGTTTATTATTATCACTAATAAATATTATATAAAAAAGGGACTTTATTATAAAGTCCCTTTTCCTTAAAAATACTTTAAATTATGTTATTTTATCTTAACTTTTTTAGGTTTAGACCATGCACCAAATACTATCTGATTGCAGTCAAACTTCTTAGCTCTCGCTCTGACAAATAGTTTCTTTTTGCCTTTTAGTTTCTTAGATTTAATAACAAGTTTTGCTTTGTTCTTTCCTATGAATTTCTTTACGATTGCCTTCTTATTTTTCTTAGCATTCTTCTTGTTCTTAAATACGCGAACTTCATAGCCCTTAACTCCAGTGAGTTTCTTAATCTTAACGGTTAATTTCTTAGCAGATTTCTTCTTGAATGCTTTCTTAATCTTAACCTTTGCTGGTGGCACTGGTTTACAATCGCCAATTGGAGCTACAGTAGTTTTGTCAGGTGCCTTTGAAGGTGCCTCTGTCTCTGGTGTCTTTGTAGTCGCTTCGCCTGTAGTCTGACCTGTTGGTGCCTCTGTTATTGGTTCTACTGTGGTTGGTTCTACTGTTGTTGGCTCAGCTGATTCAGATTCCTCTGTTGTTGGCGCTACTGTTGTTGGTTCAACTGTTGCCGGTGCCTCTGTTGTAGGTGCAACTGTAGTAGGCGCCACTGTAGTTGTTGGCTCAGGTGTTGTGGTAGGTTTTGTTACTATTGGACTATCTGGGTCATCGTCCTCATCTGGCGTTGTTACTGGAGGAGCTGGCCCATCAATCGTAATCTTTCCTATAACGCCCTTAGACTCAATATTATCTTTAATTGATGTAACCTTAACTGTATGTTTTCCAGCATCCAAATGCTTAAATGTATAAGAACCAGCATCCATCAAATGTAGTCCTACCAGCTGGTCATCCACATATACATTGTATAGCGCATTACTTCCAAGCGCAGATGAGAAGTTGACTGTAATACTTCCACCCTCAGAACTTGAAAGAGCAAGTCCCGTTGGGTTTGCAGGTAGGTAGTTATCAACTGAACCCAAAACTGCAATTTCACGAATCTGATATCCGTATCCAGCAGACTTTTTGGTGAAGTTTACTTTCACATAATTTACCTCGCCCTGAGTATATGCACTCTTATTTATCTTCACTTCTACTGGGTCTTTGTACTTACAATCGTTCGTACTGTAAACCGTCTCATAGTTTGTGCCATCCTTCGAGAACTGAACGTTGAAGCCCTTGGCGTATGTAATGTCGTTCACATACTTAATCAAAACTTCTTCAATATCATTAATATCAACTGGTTCTAGAAGTTCTAGAGTTGCTGTGGCGTTATCTTCGCCCCAGACTGTCATGTTGAAGTTTCCATCGATGTTTCCGTCTGTCAACATCTTAGGATCTTTGCTGCCCTCGTTGCGCTCGTCGAAGGTCTCGAGAGTTGCATGTGCACCAAGTGCATAGTTAAGTGCAGTGTTGCAATAGTTTCTAAGTGAACCATCGTCCACTTCCACTGTCTCGGAGATTCCGTCCGAAACCTTTCCTTCAAAATAACTTTTAACTGTAACTGTATGTTTACCAAGACTTGCACTTATTTTGAAATTTCCTGCAGGAAGGTTATCCGATATCTTCTTGCCGTCTAAGTATAGAATGTACTTGTATTCTTCTTGGTAAGGACCAGCCACTATATTAAAGTTAATCTTAAGTGGTTCATCACTTGATAGTTCTAGGCCTGCTGGAGGGTCACACTTTTCAACCGGAACAGGTGTCGCTTTGGAATTCCTTGTCAAAACTGCAGCCTCGCGGATCTGGAATCCCCAGTTCTTATGACCTATCATTCTAATATTAATGTATCTTACAGAGTCGATTACTGGCATAGTGTCAATATCAAATGAAATGAATCCATTATAAAATTGATCATTTGCAAAGTTTTTGTCAGCACACTGCAGATAGTTCCTATCATCTTTAGATACTTCCACTCTGTACTGATTAGCAAATACATTCGCGTCATTCTTAAACTGCAATGCAATCTTGTTTATATCACTCGGACGATAGTTAGCGCCCAAATCAATAGTGATACTATCTTCAGTACGTGTATTATCCCAATCTGTAGATACATATGGGCTATTTAAGTTTCCATCAACCAAAACTGATAGATCTTGTGAACCTTCGTTTTTGTAGATTGATGAAACATAAACTTCTTTATTTAGTGCAAGGTTGAATCTTGAATCTGGAATCCAATCCTTAACGTCTGCTGGAGGCTGAACTGTCTCATCTTCAGCGGGTGTGGTTGTTTCTTCTTCGCCGCCACCACTATCTTCATTTCCAAGTAAAAGTTCAAATCCACCGGCTGGATCAATCTCAAACTGAACAAGGCTTCCAGGTTTTACTTTAACCTTTCCAATCTTTTCATCAGTCTTTGGATTAACTACATAAACTGTCTTTATAGCGGTAGTTGGATTCCAAATCTCTCCAGTGTAAACAGTCTGTCCATCCTTTTCTTTCTTGTAAACAGAACCACTTAAAGTCTTACCTGCTATTACAAAATCATTTGTTCTATATCCAATAGAGTCCATTGCAGAGATAAACCAATATGTGTTTGCTCTATCTTCCTTCTGAACTCCATCAACGCCCGCCATAAATTTCTCATAAGCCAAATCAGGATTTGTCTGTGAGAGGAATGGCCATGTAATGTGTTGCCATCCGTTATCTGCCGTGGCATAGGTGTCTGCTGTGTGTTGCTCTTGAGCTAAATAAGCATCAATCTCAGCTTGAGATTTACCCTGCTGTCTCATCTGCTCTGCAACAATATTTGCATTTATCATTACTTTCTCTCTGGCATCTTCAGTTTCATCCAACAAGCCTTGGTATGCTCTAGCACACTTTTCTTGATCCATGCCATAGTTAGTCAAATACTCTGAAATTGGTAGCCACTGAATACCATAGATGTATAGTGGCTGTCCGCCGAAGAAAGTTCCATAACTGTACGATGCACCATAAATTTGGCCTGTACCCTCAAACGGATAAGACTCTAGCCAGTTATCGCCATCGTAATCGAACCAGTACTGTTTTACTGCTTCCATTTCAGTTGTGAAACCATATGCACCGGCATCAATATATTTATCTTGTTTTGAAACTTC
>CAMZGB010000121.1 GCA_947306285.1 uncultured Lachnospira sp. | reverse complement strand
GTGCGGTACACTCAATACCTTCTGGCTTATTAAAAGCGATGATAATTTGCTCTTCTTCCCTGGAAACCACTTCACCTTTAACCTTTACTACATCCGTATCAGTCACCTTGTCTCCCAAGACTGCAACTCGATCATTAATCATAATCTCACCTGCCTCGGTCAACCTATCAGCTTCTCTTCTAGAGCAAACTCCAGCATCGCTTAAGAACTTATTAAGCCTAGTCTCTTTGTTTTCACTTTTTTCTTTATATCTCTTCATCGCTGCCTCCCGACAGTAATCATTAAATAAAAAAGTGCCAGAGTATCTCTGGCACCATTAAATCATTATTTCTTTTTAGTTGCAGCTTGTGTAGCTTTTTGCTTACTAGCTTTTAGTTTATTAATAAAGTCTTTCAAATATCTGTCAGATTCACAAGCTTCGTCTAGTTCTTTTTGAACATCCTTCTTTAATGCTACCACATCATCATCTTTTGAAACTTCTTTAATATAGTTTGCAATATCACTGTTGCTCTTAATTCCATTATGAACATAAACGTTACCAGTCTTAGAATCAACAATCACATATAAAGTTTCCAGAGATGGAGCTGCTGTAGCAATATTCTTAAACTTTGTCTGCGAATAAGCGTACACAACATATGTATTTGGTTTCAAGCCGTTCTTTGTATAACACTCAATGTCTGAATATGATTGAATATAGTCTTTATAACCAATATCACCTTCGTCAATCGCTCCCATGTTATCAACATAACGAGCTAACTCTTGGTGACGTTTAGCAGAATCCTTGATAAGGAATGCTTTCATATAGTGTGAAACCACATCCGAAATCTCTGGATACTTCTCGTCTTGTAATGCATTCTCCGATGCCTCACGACTAGCATTTGAGCTAGATTTACTAGCAAAATGTACAATCATAAAGATTACGCAGCCAATAAGAACTAGTGCAACTATAGCTGCAATAATCATATCAATACGAATTTTCGATTTTTTCTTTTTTCTTTTTGGTTTTTCAACATCTGGAAGAATTTTCGCCTCTGGTTCAGCCTCAACTTCCTTAAGCAGGGCATCCAATTCCTCACTAGATAGTTTTCTTTCTTGATTATCCATAGGTATCTCCCTTAAATTAATCCCTACTATTTTAACAAAAATAGGGTCAAAATTCAACAAATTGGCATTCTTGATAATTGCATATATTTACGATAAAATTGTGTCAATTGTACCCGTAGTCTAATGGATAGAACGCTGGCCTCCGGAGCCAGAAATCCAGGTTCAACTCCCGGCGGGTACATAAAAGTAGACACAAATGTGTCTACTTTTTTACACTTCTTCTATTATTACCTCATCATCTTCTCTATTATATGAGTAAATCTTGTTTGATAGTATCTCAACACTATCTAGACTATTCTTGTTGACATCATTTAGTATTTCATTAAGCCTTTTTGCACTTCCCGTTCTTTTTGGCACCAAAAGCACCTCATGAATTGAACTTGGAATTATAAATAAGTCTAATTCTTGTTCATCAGCGAAATCTTTAAGTACGTTTGGGTACATCATACAAACCGCACCGTTAGTCTTAATATCATTCGTCAAAATAAACATCTCCATCGGTTTTTGGCTTTCAATCTTCTCGATTTCCTCATTCACCATCTCTTCCACTTCGTCTTTGGTCTTTCCATCATACTCAACATCCTCCGCCAAAATATCTGTGCTTCCAGTTATTCTTTCAATAATCATATCTTTTATGACATCTTTCATCCTAAGAATCTCTGGTTTTCTCTTCGACAAAGTATTTTCACGAGCTTTTTCATATAATTCATTCTCGCTTATTCCCCAATGCTGTAAGTGCTCATTGTGAATCAAGATCGTTGCCGAGCATTCATCCGAGGAAACAGCAACATAGTAAACTATTCCCAAATCCAAATACGCTCTCCAAGGAACATCTTTAAGAAGTACTTTATTCATTTCTTGGTTTATTAATTTTAAGTAAATCTGATCTTTAACTTTTTCGTAATCGGTAAAATCTTCGACATCTATCTCATTTTGAAAACGCGACAACCCTCTTTTATAAGTCTCGATGATTTCCTCGCAAATATCGTCTAAATCTCTTCCTTCTCTGTAGTCTTCGTAGAACTCTCTCAAATAAATAGTGGGCGTTGCTTTCTCATCCTTAACTACAAAACTGAGTGCTTTTCTTCTCACTCCATTATTTTTAACAACATTTCTTACTGTGACTATGCATTCAGGGATTTCCTCCTGAATCAAATCCTCCACTCTCTCACGGACGTCCTCCGTAAAATCTTCATAATACATATATACTGTCTCAAAGCAATATGCAACTTATGATATAACCGATTTACATATTGTACTATGTGGCATACTCTTTTGCAATAGAAAAATATAAAAAAGAACCTCTTTTGAGGTTCTTTTTCTATTTCTCGTTCTGTCTACGAATCATATCTCGCTTTCTTAAAGTCGGATCTAATATCTTTTTACGTATTCTCAAATTCTCCGGTGTAATCTCTAGAAGCTCATCCGTATCAATAAACTCTAATGCCTGCTCAAGGCTTAGCTCCTTCTTTGGTGTAAGTCTAAGCGCCTCATCGGAACTTGATGTACGTGTGTTTGTCAAATGCTTTGTCTTACAAACATTAATCTCGATATCCTCTGCTCTTCCAGTTTCACCAACAACCATTCCAGAGTAAACTTTCTCGCCAACACCGATAAACAATGTTCCACGTTCCTGTGCATTGAAAAGACCATATGTAATAGCCTCTCCCGCCTCGAACGCAATCAACGAACCTTGTTTTCTATATGTAATGTCACCTTTGTATGGGCCGTAACCGTCGAAGATAGTATTCATAATACCATTGCCCTTTGTATCGGTCATAAACTGTCCACGGTAACCAACTAGTCCACGAGAAGGAATTGAAAACTCTAATCTTGAATAACCACCCTGACCGGCCGTCATTCCTTTAAGTTCACCCTTTCGCTGACTTAATTTTTCTATAATAGAACCAGAGAACTCTTCAGGCACATCGATAAAGCATCTCTCCATTGGCTCTAGTTTTTGTCCATCCTCTTCCTTATATATAACTTCAGCCTTACTTACAGCAAACTCATATCCCTCGCGGCGCATGTTTTCAATCAAAACCGAAAGGTGAAGTTCTCCACGTCCAGACACTTTAAACGCATCTGTTCCTTCAGTTTCTTCCACTCTTAAAGAAACATCAGTGTTTAGCTCTTTAAACAATCTATCTCTCAAATGTCTTGAAGTTACAAACTTACCTTCCTGCCCAGCTAAAGGACTGTCATTTACCATAAATGTCATAGATATAGTAGGTTCAGAAATCTTTTGGAACGCTATAGGCTTTGGCGCATCCACATCGCAGATTGTATC
>CAMZGB010000120.1 GCA_947306285.1 uncultured Lachnospira sp. | reverse complement strand
TCCCATACCGATGGCCATATCTGAATAACCTGAAAAGTCAAAATAGATTTGCAATGTGAAAGCAATAATAGCTAGCCAACTTAATGATGTGGATAGCTGCGCTTTTGGCATAGCCGATATCTCTTTAAAGATAATCGCTACATTATTTGCAATAAGAACTTTTTTACCAAGACCGATTGTAAATCTGATAATGCCTTGATAGAAATCATCTACTGTACACTTTCTATCCTTAAGTTCTCTCTCAATTGTTTTATAGCGGACGATTGGTCCCGCAATTAACTGAGGGAACATTGTGATATATGTTGCGAAGTTGATGATGTTTTTGTTGCCTTTAACTTTCTTTCGGTAAACATCTATCACATATGACATAGCCTGGAATGTGTAGAAACTAATTCCGATTGGAAGTGCTATTTTTAGCAAGTGAACGTGTTTGCCGAAGATTACATTGTAAGTGCCAATTGTAAAGTTTGCATATTTGAACACAAATAAAAGTCCAACATTTATAACTACTGCGATTGCAAGAAGTGCCTTACGTTTGCCTGTCTTCTCTTCCGCCGTGTGACTGATTGCTAAACCTGCAACATAGTTCAACAAGATGGAAAAGAGCATAAGCAAAATGTAGACTGGCTCTCCCCAGCTATAAAATATTAGACTTACTATGAGTAACCATAGATTTCGTAATTTAGTTGGAGCAATATAGTATACCAACAACGTGATTGGTAAAAATATCACTAGAAATATTAAACTACTAAATACCATTTGCTGTTCCTTAAATGCGTTTTATCTATTGTAAGTGATTATTATCGTTTTGTTAATGCTTTTGAGTATTTTTTCAAATCTTTTACTACTTTAATTGTTCCGCCGGCACTCCAGTGTCCGCCGTCGCCACCGTTGGCTTTAAGGTATCCTGCGCCATCTGAAATAAGTCTGCGATATCTTGAGTAGTAAAATACATTCTTTGTCTTATCGGCAAATCTTTTGTATGCCTTATTGTATCTATTAATCTTGCCATTGCTAGCAAAACCAGAACTATGACTTCTTCCCACTGGTGGAAGCGCCATTAGAACCATCTCAACATGAGGATTAATTCTCTTTAATAGTTTAAATGCTTTTTTATAATTCTTTACTGTATAGTTTGGATTTCCACCCTTTGCCTCGTTCATTCCAATCAAGAAGTAAACTCGATCTGGATTGTAGTAAGCAATTCTCTCGATAGCTGTTATACTTGAACCCTTGTAATTAATATAGTTATCATTAAGCATTCCTCTTGTGCTTATTCCTATCTTATAAACGAAGTGTGTATTCTTAGGTTTATATTTATTAGCATACATTTTCATGCCTTCCACAAAGCACTCTCCACAAATCACTACTTTAGGATTCTTAGGAAGGACATAAACTGATTTTGTATTTGACGCTTTGCTGGTGAATGTTTTTCCACCCGACTTAGCCTCTGCCACTATCTTATATGTATAAGTTTTTCTTTTCTTTGCTTTTTTATCTGTAAATGAACTCTTGCTAGTACTTTTAACTAGAGAAAAGCCTTGACCCTTCTGTGCACGAAATACTCTATAGCTCTGCGCTTTATCTACACTACTCCAATCAAGTTTGATGTTTTTCTCGTAATGCTTTTTTATTTTTAATTTTGGAGTACTAAGTGTAATCTTCTTTGCAGGTTGCTTTTTGGTAGTCTCTGGCACCTTTGTTGTGGTCTGCTCTGGTGCTGCCTTCGCCACATTGCCTTCGCCGAAGGCCACTAATGCAAACGCAAAAACTATTGTTATAATGCTTATTCCAATTACTTTTTTCATTTTTAACTCCTTGGTATTTTCAAAATAAAAAATGAGGGAATATGTTCCCTCATTCTTTGCTAATAGTTTTAAGCCGCTCTTTTAACTGCTGCTTTTGCTTTTTTGTTTCCTGAGGCATCTAACATAAGTAAGTAAACGTACTTTCCTTTTGAACCGATACTAGCCTTGTTCAAAACTTTCTTACCATATGTAGAATAATAGCCTCTCTTAGCATTTCCTTTTCTACTATTTACATAGCTTGTAAATTTTGCTTTGATTCCTTTAACTTGGCTTTTATTTTTAGCCTGAACAATCGCAACTACACGCTCAACCTTTTTAGATTGGCCATCAAATGATTGTCCTACTGTGTATGATTTCAATCCCTTTACTGAAAGAACTCCAAGTATCTTTGAATATCTTTTGAACATATCCTGTCTTGGAATATTTTTCTTCTTAGGGCAATACTTTTTATATATCTTCTTCACTGCATTATAAGCAGAACCTGTGGATGCTTGTGCATTAGTCATGCCAAAAGCTCCTACAACTAATGTTAATACTAAAACAAATGCTAATATTTTTTTCATTTTTATACCTTCTCTCTAAAAAATCTACCGTAGATATTATATATAAATTTATATACTTATTCAATCCAAAATATGATGGAAACACACAGTTATATTGCTATTCCACTTCTATTATTGTTCCACCACCTAGCACAACATCGCCATCGTAAAGAACTACTGACTGGCCTCTTGTCATTGCTCTTTGGTCTTCGTCAAAGTCCACCTTCACATCGCCATTTTCTAGCACTGTAACAGTGGCATCAGCTAGTGGTTTGTGGTATCTAGTTCTAGCCTCACACTTAATTGGTTCCGTTGGTGCTTCACCACTAATCCAGTTAAAGTCGTTTGCAATTAGACTTCCTTTGTAGAGGTCTTTCTCGCGACCTACCACAATCTCGTTAGTCTCAGGTTTAATGTCTAGTACATAATGTCTGCCTTCTCTTGTCACATCAAATCCTTTTCGCTGACCAACTGTAAATCTATAGTAACCCTGGTGAGTTCCAATCTGTTTCCCATTTATATCAAGGATTTTTCCATAGCCAATCTTCTCGCCAGTGAACTCCTCAATAAATCTCTTATGATTTCCATCTGGTATAAAGCAGATGTCTTGGCTTTCTTTCTTGTTGGCATTTATTAGGTTAATCTCATTCGCCTTTTCTCTTATTTGATCTTTAGTGTATTCGCCAAGTGGGAACACTGCATGCTCTAGCAAATCCTGAGTCAAATGATAAAGCACATAGCTTTGATCTTTTGAATCATCTACCCCTTTTAGAAGATCGTATTTACCAGTTTCTTCATTATATCTAGTGCGCACATAATGACCTGTCACGATTGTGTCGCAACCAAGTTCCTCTGCACGTCTCTTTAATTCATCAAACTTAAGATATCTATTACAGTCAATACAAGGATTTGGAGTTCTGCCATGAAGATAGCAATCGACAAACTTGTCTATTACTTGTTCTTTGAAGCGGGCTTTGAAATTGAACACGTAGTATGGGAAGTCTAGGTTGTTTGCAACTGATCTTGCATCTTCCACATCACTAAGAGAGCAACAAGTTCCCT
>CAMZGB010000119.1 GCA_947306285.1 uncultured Lachnospira sp. | reverse complement strand
AAAAAAAATGCGAAATATCGTTAAAATTCGCACATAGATATAATACACTAAAATAGCAAATTTTTCAATAATATTATAATTATAATAGGAAGAAACTCATAACCAAAAAACACGCGTTTGATTTACATAAAAACACTAACTGGTATACATAAAATAGTTACAAATAATAACCTGAAATGAGAGTTATTAACATATATTGACGAAAAATAGTTAAAAAAGGCATATATTCAGCATATTTTTATTAACTTATTAACAATTTATTGACAGAATGTAGATAACATTAACTAAATTATGTAAAATTATGTAAATTATTGGATAAAAACAAAGAATTTATTAAAAAATGTCAACAAGTCACAAAAAATGTGTGACCTTTAACAATAATCTTCTACTTCCAAGGTCTTCGACGATGAAGTAAAGTAAAAAATATTCCTTATTATAGTAAAAAGTCATTGAAAAAATACAGAAAGTATGGTTTAATTGATAACTAGCTACGAATTCTTACATTTATATAGTAAAGATGTTTTGCTATTAATAATGAAGGAGGTAAATGGTTATGAAGATGACTTTTCAACCAAAGAAAAGACAGAGATCAAAAGAACATGGTTTTAGAAAAAGAATGAGAACAGCTGGTGGACGTAAAGTCCTAGCTTCAAGAAGAGCTAAAGGTAGAAAGAAAATATCAGCTTAAGGTCGCATTCATAGAAATGTGACCTTTTCTTTTTGAGGGAGTAATATGAAAAATTCTTTGAAAAAGAATGAGGACTTTAAAAAAGTCTTCGACGAAAAAAAGTCATGTGCTAACAAGTATTTAGTCTTGTACTACAGGGAAAATGGATTAGATGATAACAGATTAGGTATCCAGGTAAGTAAAAAAGTAGGAAATAGCGTAGTAAGACATCGCCTAACAAGATTGATTCGTGAAAGTTACAGATTAAATGAAAGTAAGTTTAAGCACGGTTTTGACTTTGTTGTAATCGCAAGAACAGATGCGAAGGGTAAAACCTACAAAGAGATTGAAGATGCCCTACTCCATTTAGGGGAAATCTCGCGTATTTTGTCTGAAAACTAGGTGGTAGTTTTTATATTCAAAATATTAGACTGATTAAAAACCGGACGAGCAGAGCTGGATAATCAGTAATGGACGTAAATTAGAAAACAACCTTTTTGTATAGAAGAAATATGAAGATTTTAAAAAAGATTTCTAAGGGAATTAGTTTCCTTTTGATCGGATTGATAAAATTTTACAAAGTAGCAATATCGCCATATAAGCGTAGTAGATGTAGATACATTCCTACGTGTTCTTCTTATGCAATAGAGGCAATACAAAAATATGGACCGGTCAAGGGAATGTATTTAGGAGCTAAAAGAATTGCTAGATGCAACCCTTTACACGAAGGTGGATACGACCCGGTTCCTTAAGGAGGTAAACATTGTTTTTATATAACAATCCATTAGTACAGAATTTAGCAAAATTAATGGGATTCATAATGGAAGGCATTTATTGGGTCTTCTCACATATGGGAATAGTAAACATTGGAATATGTATTATTGTTTTTACTATTGTAATCAGAATGTTACTTCTTCCAATGCAGGTAAAACAACAGAAATTCTCAAAACTTAACGCAATAATGTCACCTGAGATTAAGGCTATCCAAGAGAAATACAAGGGTAAGAAAGACCAAGAGTCTCAGATGAAACAGCAGGCAGAAACTAAGGAAGTATATGCAAAGTACGGTACTTCTCCTACCGGTAGTTGTTTGCAACTATTAATCCAGATGCCTATTTTGTTTGCGTTGTATGCAGTAATCAGAGATATTCCAGGATATGTGCGTTCTGTACATACAGCATATGAGAATTTTATTATTAAGTTAACAACAGCGCAGGTAGATGAGTACTTTGGTTCAAAAGCCATTTTAGGCAAGAGCTATGTTAAAGGAAAATTATCTGGAGCTCAACTAAGTAAAGGTCAAATTAGCAATTGTATCCAGGCGATGACTGGTACAGGTACAAGTGGAAAGACTTTGTCGCTTGCACATCACCACACAGTAGCTCAGTTGCTTGCAAACGTAAAGGGCGCTGCCGCTGCTACAATCAAAGACTTAAATATTTTCTGCGGACTTATTATTGGTGATTCACCATCGAAGAATATTGGTAAGTTTTCAACAGCATCTATAGGAATTATTATTGCTGCTTTGGCGCTACCTATTCTATCAGGTGTATTCCAGTTTATCAGTGTTCAGCTTACAACTAGAATGAACAAGAATGCTCAAACAGCTGACATGCCAGGTATGGGTGGTTCGATGAAAGTCATGAACTTTATCATGCCAATCTTTTCTGTTTACATGTGTTACATTCTTCCAGTAGGTATCGGTATTTACTGGTGTGCAGGTTCACTTGTTATGATGGTTCAACAGTTGTGCATTAACAAGTACCTAGACAAAAAGGGAATGGATGCAATTATTGAAGAGAACAGAAAGAAAGCGGCTAAGAAGGCTGAGAGAAAGAAAGCTAGAAAAGGTATTTATAGAGAAAACGTTTTAGATGCTGCTCAGAACAAAGCAAAGGCATCAGATGATACTGCTATGAGTGCAGCTGACAAAGAAGCTAAGGTTCAGAAGGCTAAGGAAGCTGCAGCTAAAAAAGAAGGATCTCTTGCTTCAAAAGCAAATTTGGTAAGCGATTTTAATAAGAAGAATAATTAATTACGGGTTGCCGTAAGGAAGAGGTATAAAATGGATTTCAAAAATTTTGAAGGAAAAAATGTAGATGATGCTATCACTAATGCTTGTCAGGAGCTAGGCATCACATCAGATAAGTTAGAGTATGAAGTTGTGGAAGAAGGCGGAAGCGGATTCCTAGGTATTGGTAAGAAGGACGCAGTGATTAAGGCTAAAAAGAAAGGCGACGTGGATGAGATTGCGGCAGACTTCCTAAACAAAGTCTTCGACGCGATGGACTTAACAGTTAAGTTAGATGTCACTATTGATGATCAAGATAAGGAACAGACAATCAATATTGATATTGTTGGAGATGATATGGGCGTATTGATTGGTAAGCGTGGACAGACACTTGATTCACTTCAATATCTTACAAGCTTAATTGTGAACAAGGAGTCAGATGACAAGTTCTCAAGAGTTAGACTTGATACAGAAAACTATAGAGAAAGAAGACAGCAGACTCTCGAAAACCTAGCAAAGAACATTGCTAAAAAGGTTAAGAGAATTAAAAAGCCAGTTGCGCTTGAGCCAATGAATCCTTATGAGAGAAGAATTATTCATTCAGCGCTTCAGGATGACAAGTACTGCACTACTCGCTCAGAAGGTGAAGAGCCATACAGACATGTAGTTGTAGTTCTTAAATAATAAAAATGAGATTGCAAAAGCAGAGCCGAAATGTTGGCTCTGCTTTTTTGTTGTGTTATACTATTGTCTCAAGAGGTGAAAGATGAA
>CAMZGB010000118.1 GCA_947306285.1 uncultured Lachnospira sp. | reverse complement strand
GCAGATTTGTTTGTATCCGAGATGGTGAGTGCAAAAGCTATTTTCTATAACAATAAAAATACTGAGCCTTTGTTAGAAATTGCAGAGAGCGACCACGAGATTGTTAAAAAGTATTTTGACAAACCAGTTGATGACCATCCGATAGGAATTCAGCTCTTTGGGGCGGACGCCGATATTATGGCTGATATGGCAGTAAAGGTGTGCGAGGGAAATTGCGAATTTATCGATATCAACATGGGTTGTCCGGTTCCTAAGGTTGTTAATAATAACGAGGGATCGTATTTGATGACAGATTTGAAGTTGGCTGAGAAGATTATTACTAAAGTTGTCAATGCGATTGATAAACCCGTTAGCGTTAAGTTTAGAAAAGGATTCAAAATAGATGACAATCAGGCAGTTGAACTGGCAAAGGTGGCTGAGGCTTCCGGTGCGGCGGCACTTTGTGTTCACGGAAGGACGAGAGAGCAGTACTTTAGTGGTGACGCCGATTGGGATGTTATTCGTGATGTTAAAAATGCAGTGAGTATTCCTGTTATTGGGAATGGTGATGTTAAGAGCGCTGAAGATGCCAAGAGAATGTTTGATGAGACTGGCTGTGATTCAATTATGATTGGTCAGGCAGCGCAGGGTAATCCTTGGATTTTTGCTCAGGTTAAAGCCTATTTGGAGACTGGCAAGGAAATTGAAAAGCCAACCAGAAAAGAGATAAGAGACATGATTATTAGGCATGGAAAGATGCTTTGTGACTATAAAGGAGAGTATACCGGAGTGCGCGAGATGAGAAAACATGTCGCTTGGTATACGCATGGTTTGCCTCATTCGGCGAAGTTAAGACAGGATTGTAATCTTGTGGAAAGCATGGATGAGCTAGAAAAAATCACACAAAAAATACTATAAGGAATGCCCCTTCGACGAAGTCGTTGAAAGGGCATTTTTTAGTTGACGATAAGGGGCAAGTAGAGTATTATATTCAGTGGTGCCTGGAAGAGGAAAAACGGGCACATTACTAAAAAATCAACTATTTTTATATAAATGGAGGTTAAAAATGGGCGAGGATAAAAAACTAGTGTTTACTAAATCTCAGGTAAAAGATTTGGAAAACGAGTTGAAAGATCTAAAATTAGTAAAGAGAGATGAAGTGGCTGAAAAGATTAAAGTAGCTAGAGCTCAGGGTGATTTATCGGAGAATGCTGAGTATGATGCTGCTAAAGATGAGCAGGCTAAAATCGAGGCTAGAATTAGAGAGATTGAGAACATGCTCAAAAACAAAGAGGTCATTAGAGATAAAGATATGGATGCCAGCGTGATTGGTATCGGTAGAGCTTTCAAGATTCGTGACATGGAACTTAAAGAGACTATGGAATACGAAATGGTTAACTCTACAAATGCTAACACTTTGATGGGCAAGATTTCTGACGAGTCACCTGTTGGTAAAGGTTTAGTTGGTCATAAAAAAGGTGAGACTGTTAAAATCGAATTAGGTGATAGAGAAGTTAAGTATAAAATCTTAGACGTTCAAAAAGCGTAACATTTATATAGAAGAAAACCACAAAAGTGGATGGAGATTATAATGGGAAACGATAATCAAAATAATAATCAAAACAACAATCAGAATAATCAACCTGTTAATGAAAAGCAGTTACTTAAGGTTAGACGTGAAAAGTTAGCTGACCTTCAAGAGCGTGGAAAGAATCCTTTTGAAGTTACAAAGTATGACGTTACTAACCACAGCCAGGAAATCAAAGATAACTATGACGAGTTCGAAGGCAAAGAAGTTTCTGTTGCAGGTAGACTTATGCTTAAGCGTGTAATGGGTAAAGCATCTTTCTGTAATATCCAAGACCGCGAGGGAAACATCCAGTCATACGTTGCTAGAGATAGCATTGGCGAGGATGACTATAAAGATTTTAAGAAGTTCGATATTGGTGACATCATCGGCATCAAGGGTGAAGTTTTCAAAACTAAGACTGGCGAGATTTCAATTCACGCTACAGAAGTTAAACTTCTCACAAAGAGCCTCCAGATTTTGCCAGAGAAGCACCACGGACTTACAAATACAGATCTAAGATATCGTCAAAGATACTTAGACCTAATTATGAATGAAGAAACAAAAGAGACATTCATCAAGCGTTCAAAGATCATCAGCGAAGTTAGAAGATTCTTAGATGACAAAGGGTTCATGGAAGTTGAAACACCTATGCTTGTACACAATGCAGGTGGAGCAGCAGCTAGACCTTTTGAGACTCACTACAACTCACTAGATGAGGATGTTAAACTTAGAATATCTCTTGAACTATATTTGAAGAGACTAATTGTGGGTGGACTTGAGAAAGTCTATGAGATTGGTAGAGTTTTCAGAAATGAAGGACTTGATACACGTCACAATCCAGAGTTTACTTTGATGGAGTTATACCAAGCGTATACTGATTACAATGGAATGATGGATTTGACTGAAGAAATGTTTAGATATTTGGCAGAGCAAGTTTGCGGAAGCACAAAGATTTCTTACAAGGGCAACGAGATGGACCTTGGAAAGCCATTCGAGAGAATCACAATGGTGGATGCAGTTAAGAAGTATGCTAACGTTGACTGGAATGAAGTGGAAACTTTGGAGCAGGCGCAGGCACTTGCTAAAGAACACCATGTTGAGTTTGAGCCACATCACAAGAAAGGTGATATCTTAAGCTTATTCTTCGAAGAGTTCGTGGAAGAGCATTTGATTCAGCCAACATTTGTTATGGACCATCCAATTGAGATTTCACCACTTACAAAGAAGAAACCTGACAACCCAGAGTATGTGGAAAGATTTGAGTTCTTTATGAACGGTTGGGAAATGGCAAACGCTTATTCAGAGTTGAATGACCCAATCGATCAGAGAGAAAGATTTAAGGCTCAGGAAGAGTTGTTAGCAGCAGGAGATGAAGAGGCAAACACAACCGACGAAGATTTCTTACACGCACTAGAAATCGGTATGCCACCAACAGGCGGTATCGGATACGGTATTGATAGAATGGTAATGCTTCTAACAGATTCTGAAGCTATTAGGGACGTATTGTTGTTCCCAACATTAAAGAGTTTAGATTAATTACAAGAGACTAGCAAAGACTAGTCTCTTTTTATATAATATAAGCAGTGAGATTCGGAAGGAGAATTTTATATGAGTAAGTTACTATACATTAATGCTTGCTTTACAGATGACTCTAGAACCAAAGTGCTAGCTGATGCAGTGCTTAAAAAGTGGGACGGAGAAGTAGAAGAAGTAAAGCTTAATGACGGAAGTATTAAGGCATTAACTAAAGATCAACTTGCTAAGCGCATGCAGCTTCAAGAAGCAGGCGATTTTAGTGATGATATGTTTAAATATGCAAAACAGTTTGCATCTGCTGATGCAATTGTGATTGCTGCGCCTTACTGGGACTTAAGTTTTCCAGCATCGTTGAAAGATTACATTGAGC
>CAMZGB010000117.1 GCA_947306285.1 uncultured Lachnospira sp. | reverse complement strand
AAGTTATAGTCATATTCATTTATATCAATGCCTTTAACATTCATGCAAAAGACATTTCCCATTTTTTCTTCAAAAGGAATACGCTTTGTAACTCTATTGCCACCTTTTTTGTAAAGCAATAGTTCTACTTCTTTGCCGCCGTCTGGCGCAAACGCAAAATTAACAGTGCCACAGCACACTGTAGCACCAAGTGTTAATGGGTTTCCCTTTGACACTTCAAATTTACTCATAGTCGTTCCTTTCGTTATACACTACATAAAACGCCACTTATTATTATAACATTATAAAGAACTTTTTATTAGTATTTAAAACATTTTTTGATTTTTTTGATTGAGCCAAGAACTACTAGCAAATCGCCCTCTTCAAATACTGTATCAGGGCCAATTTTCATATTCATTTCATCACCCTTCTTGACTGCCAAGACATTGATATCATATTTTTTACGGATATGGATTTCATCCATTCTCTTACCAATCCACTCATCTCTAATTTGTACTTCTAGAATAGAATGCTCATCATCTAATTCCATAAAATTACCAATATTTTCTGATATATATCTGACAGCAGTCCACTTAGCCACCTGTTTTTCAGGGTAAATAACTCTATCTGCACCATTCTTTAGCAAGAACTTTTCATGGGTATCACTCTCTGCTCTAGATACAACCATTTTTGCACCTAGTTCTTTAAGCTGATATGTAGCCTCCAAAGAGTTTTGGAAATCCGTATGCATTGTAACAAAGCAAGCATCAAAATTGCCTATGCCCAAGCCCTCCAAAAAATCTGGATCTATGGCATTTCCAATTTGCGCACTAGTAACATATGGCATAGCTTTGTTAACTCTATCTTCATTTCTGTCAACAACCATTACCTCATGTCCTGTTTCACTTAATTCTTTCGCTAATTTGGATCCTAGTCGACCCAAACCTAATAATAAAAATGTTTTCATTTCTTCTCCTTATCCTACAATTACATCTTCTTTAGGTAACTTTGAATTAACACCTGATTTTGATATGGCGGCAAAGATAATAGTTAATCCTCCCACTCTTCCTAAGAACATCAACATCATAAGTATGGCACGTGATACAACACTTAAACTTGGTGTAATTCCCAAAGTTAATCCTACAGTTCCCAAAGCAGACGCTGACTCAAACATACACTGTGTTATTGGGAGTTTTTCTATAGAACTTATAATAGCACTACATAAAGTAAACATACCTATATAGTAGAAAAATAGAGCAGATGCCGTTCTTAGGGCATAGCCTTCTATTCTTCTCTTAAATATTTCTGCCTCACCACGCCTTTGTATTACGCAATATGTATTAACTAACAATATGGCGATAGTGACAGTTTTCATACCACCCGCTGTAGATCCTGGGGATCCACCAACTAACATCAGCATAGTTGTAACAACTTTACTTCCATCAGTAAGTTTTGTCATATCCATAGTGTTAAAACCAGCTGTTCTAGGTGTAATCGATTGAAAACACGAGGCCATGATTCTTTTAGCCATAGGCAAATCATTATACTGTCTAAGGAACAATATAATGGCTGGAACTAGTATTAGAATAGCTGTAGTAACTAACACTATCTTTGTGTGCAATGAATATTTACTGAAATGTAATTTATTATCTTTAATATCGTGTAGTACCAAGAATCCGATACCACCTACCACGATAAGAACCATTACCGTGATGTTTATAACTGGGTTTGCCGCATACTGTGTAAGAGAAACATACTGAGCTTTCTCGCTACCCATAATGTCAAAGCCTGCATTACAAAAAGCAGATATTGAATGGAAGAAAGACATCCAAACGCCTCTCACTCCAAAATCCTTACAAAACGTTGGCATCATCACTAACGCGCCTACTGTCTCTAAGCAGGTAGTAAGTATTACGATAAACTTGGTGATTCTTACTATTCCGCCAACCTTTGGCGCAGATATCGCTTCTTGCATTAGGCTTCTAGTTTTAAGGTTAATATTCTTTCCAGTTAGCATCGCAAAAATAGCTGCAACACTGACTACTCCTAATCCACCTATCTGGATTAGAATAAGAATGATAGCCTGCCCAAATTCTGACCAATATGTGGCAGTATCTTTTACTACCAATCCTGTAACACAAACTGCGGAGACCGCTGTAAAGGAAGCATCCTTAAAGTGTGTTACCTGGCCTGTTCTAGAAGAAATTGGCAACATTAATAACAGGGATCCTACTAGCACTACTGCTATAAATCCCATCAAAATAATCTGAAATGAATTGATTTTTTTATAAAAACTCGCCAATGTTCTTCTCCCTAGTCTCAACAAAGATTATAATACTTTTGAACCTAAAAAAACACACTTTTTCACTATTTTTTATTTAACAAATCTTTCTTTTGCCTAATCATCTTAAAACTGATATAATCTCTATGGAAACAAGGAGATTTTTATGAAAGGTAGTATGATTACATATCCACCTGAAGGCACAGAGCCTATCGGTGTCATAGAGATAATCCACGGAATGTGCGAGCACAAAGAACGCTATGTTAATACTATGAAAGCATTTAATGAGCGTGGTTTTATTTGTGCAATGACTGATCTTCGTGGTCATGGCGAGAATGTCTTGACCGAGGATGACTATGGTTACTTCGGCGAAGACGGTTACAAAGGATTAGCTGATGATGTAGAAAACTTCACTATGTATTTGCGTCGTGAGTTTCCGAAGCTTCCACTTATTCTTTTGGGACACAGTATGGGTTCTTTGATTGCTAGATCATACATTAAGAAACGTTCTAGAGAAGTGGATGCATTGATTCTATCTGGCTCTCCTTCTATGAAGGCTGGCCTAGGATTCGCAAAATTCTATGCTAAATTTATAAAATTCTTTAAGGGTGAAAAATACAGAAGCCCTACCATAACAAATCTTGTTTTCGGTCCATACGAAAGGGCTTTCAAAAAAGAGGGAATATTAAACGCTTGGCTTTGTTCAAATAGAGATGTTGTAGATGAGTATAACGCAGATCCAAAGTGTGGTTTTAGGTTCACACTAAACGGATATATTACTCTATTCAATCTTATGGGCTCAGTTTATGGCAAGCAAGGATGGCGTTTTAAAGAGTTGGAACTTCCTATCATGTTTGTTTCGGGCGCCGAAGATCCATGCAGAGTAAGCGATGCCGCATTCAAGAAATCGGTTAACTTCTTAAGACACAGAAGATTTAGAAATGTTTACTATACACTTTACGATGATATGAGACACGAGGTCTTCAATGAACCTCACAATGACGAAGTTTTTGACGATATAGTCAAATTCTTAAAGGTCAAAGGACCACTTAAAGAAAAAGATAGTGTTAAAGATTTAGATTAAAAAAAGGATTCTTACGAATCCTTTTTTTATTATTAATAATTTCCTAGTATTTTTGCATTTAACGCTTCTCCCATTATTCCGGCAAGCGCATTTTTTACATCCATATCATTTATTGACCCTTCAAACTCTACATA
>CAMZGB010000116.1 GCA_947306285.1 uncultured Lachnospira sp. | reverse complement strand
AAAAAAGAATGCACATATGTGCATTCTTTTTTTAGATATTCTAATTATCTACATATAAAAAACAAGGTACCTCCTCGACTTTATCCACCTAACAGTATCACACTTAAGTGTTACACTAATAATGGTAGGAGTTTAAAAACTCAGAACGGAAACAATTTCATAATGGAGGTTTTATTATGAAGAAACTAATGAAACGTATTGTTGCATTGGCAATGGCTTTAGCTTTAGTGGTGGGAAGCCTTGTTTTTATGCCAGCAAAAGCCAAAGCTGGTACTGCTGTTACATCAATGGACTACTATGACAATGATGGTAATGGCCCAACACAGGAAAAGACAGGAGTAGCACCTGTTAGTTTTGGTACAGTTATGCCAAAAATGAACGGTGCAGCTTTGACTAAAACATCATTTGCACAATATGAAGATGATATTGAACTTCAGGTTTGTATGGCAAATGAAACAGGTGGAGTATATAAACCTATTAAGGATGTTAGCTATTTTGTATTCAATGATACCTGGGGCTGGGAATGGCAACAGTGGACAGATACAGCTGGTGGATGGATTCTTTGGATGAAATTACCTGAGACAACAAAGGTTAGATTCCACGGAAAGACTAACAATATAAACTTGGAATACACATGGACTTTAAAGGAACTCCCAAAAACAGAGTTAACAAGTATTTCAACTTCAGAAACTTCACAAGAAGCAAATGCAGTTGGAGACGCAGCTACACACTGGCACTTATGGACATTTAATGGTGGAGCTGCAACATATGATCAAGTAAAGGATGATATGAAAGTTCTTGTTGATAACAATGATGGAAAAGGATTTGTAAATCTCCTTGGAAATGCTGATTCAGGATTTATTTGGGATACAAACTTTGGAATCTATACAGATGGTTCTGGTGGATTTTGGTTTACAGGAGTGGATCATTCATTCACTCTCAGACTCCAGAAGAAAGATAACCCAGCAATTTATGCTGATGCAAAAGTTATATATAATCCGCCTCAAAGAAGTAATTATAACTTAACACCATATGAAGGCACATCAGCTACAGCTGATGCGAGTGGAGCATTGGGAATCGTGCTTCCAAGGATTGGTGGAACAGAAGTAATCAAATCAGATGTTGATATGTTTACATATGAAGTAAAAGTAGGAAATGATTGGATTCCACTTAACGATATTGCAGCAAGTGGATTTGTATATGAAGGTAGTGGATATAATAGTGCATCACTATCGCAGCAATGGGGATACTTTATTAATCATGTTTATGGACTTTGGTTTAGACCTCTTAGAAAAGATACTACTCTAAGAATTGGATATCCAAAGGATGGTAAAAAAGGTGGAGCTATTGATGGAAATTACGTCACATATAGCTTAATTGGAAATCCTTCTGCAACATCAGAACTTCCAGAAGATATGAAAACGGAATTAACAGTAGATGATGAAACAAATTCAAGTGTTTATGTACCTGATGGCTATAAAATGATTTGGAACGATGAGTTTAGTGGAAATGCTCTTGATACTAACAAGTGGAATACGATAGAAGGGTACTTGCTTGAAGAAGATAATATTGATACTTTTGGATGGGGCAATCAAGAATTAGAATATTATTCAAAGGATAATGTAAAGGTTGCTGATGGTCTATTAAACATTCATATGCAAAAAGATGAGAAAACATTTTATGCGAAGAGTGATACTGAGCATAAAAATGGAAGAACTGCTGAGTATTCATCAGGAAAAATCACAACTCAAAAGAAATTCTCGGTTAAGTATGGTCGTGTAGATGTAAGAGCAAAATTCCCTAGTGGAAACGGAATTTGGCCTGCGGTTTGGATGCTTCCAAATGACAACCTTTATGGTGCTTGGGCATATTCTGGAGAGATTGACATCGCCGAAGGAAGGGGTAGAGTGCCTAACAAAGTATTCGGTGCTATGCATTACGGAGGTGCTTGGCCAAACAATTTAAATACAAGTGATTTACTAGATATTACAGCCGATGGAAAGAAGAAAACTGATACTACAGATTGGCATGTATATAGTGTTGTTTGGGAAAATGATAACATTAAGGTTTACTGTGATGGAAAAGCATTCTTCAAATGTACAAAAGAACAGTGGAAATCAAACTCTGATATGGGTAATTCATATGCTCCATTTGATCAAAGATTCTTTATGATTATTAATCTTGCGTGTGGTGGAACATTTGATAGTGGAAATAAACCTGGTGATGACTTCACAAGCGCAGATTTATACGTTGATTATGTAAGAGCTTATCAAAGAATGGTAGGTGCTGATGAAGATGAGCAGCCAGATACAAATTCGCAGTTCAAGACAGATGGTGTGGATGATAACCTATATGGTGATTATCAAATAGGCAAAGGTGGTTCAATTGTTGAAACAACTACAGCAAAACAGGATGAAACAACTACAGTTAAGCCAGAAGAAACAACAATTAAACCAGACGAGACAACAATTAAGCCAGATGAGACTACTTTAAAGCCAGATGACCCAACAAAGAAAGATGAAACAACGGCTAAACCGGATGACCCAACAAAGAAAGATGAGACAACTGTTAAACCAGTTGAGACAACAAAAGAGGGTCAATCTGAAACAAAGAAGCCAGATGTTAATCCAACAAAGAAATCTGACAACTCTGAACTAATAAATCAGGTTAAAATTAGTAAACCAACAATTAAGAAAGCAATTAAGAAAAAATCTGCTAAGAAGATTAGAGTTAGACTTAAGAAAACTGTGGCAGTTGCTGATGGTTATATGGTAAATGTTTATAAGACAAAGAAAAATGCAAAGAAAAATAAAAAAGCAGTCTTGAAGAAGAAAATAAGCGTTAACAAGAAATCATTTAAAGTTACTAGCAAGAAGATTAAAAAACTCAAAAAGATTTTTATAAGAGTTAGAGCATTTAAACTTATAGACAATGTAGTCTACTTTGGTAAATGGTCAAAACCAAAGAAGGTGAAGATTAAATAATAAACAATAAAAAAGAGCTGTGCGAAATGCACAGCTCTTTTAAAATGCTTTTTAGTAAACTTTTGCTTCCTCTTCACCGTTCATAACTCTAAGTGCACCTTGTGCTAGAGCAAGAAGTTCATCTTCTCCAGGATAAACAGTGATTGGGGCAATAAATCCACAGTGGTCTTTGAAGTAGTCACATGTGATTTGATTGTAAGCAATACCACCTGTTAGGATAATTTGATCAACCTTACCATCTAATACAACGGCCATAGAACCGATTTCTTTTGCTAGTTGATAGTGGAAAGCATCTCTTACCAAAGCAGCCTTTTCGTCAGTTTTAGCCATCTCAACAACCTCACGCATATCGTTTGTTCCAAGGTAAGCATTGAAACCGCCGTTTCCATTAATCATCTTGCCAACCTCAGCCTGTGTGTAGTCACCGCTAAAGCAAACCTTCATAAGCTGTCCTGATGGAAGTCCACCTGATCTTTCTGGTGAGAAAGGACCATCACCATCCAGAGC
>CAMZGB010000115.1 GCA_947306285.1 uncultured Lachnospira sp. | reverse complement strand
GACATTCCAAGTCCCGCTTCTTTAAGAACCAACTCTTCTAAGAAGTTTGAGCTTATATCGTAATCCTTCTTCTCATCTATATCAAAGTTAGCCCATAAATAATATGAAGATATCCTCTTTCTCTGATCGTATGGAATCTGTTTTAGTTTGAATGTCTTATCTATCTGTGTAAAGAATGACTCCTCAAGTTTTGGTTGGTGATCGCCAAAGAATAATACTATTGTCTTCTCATTTACTTTCTTAAAGTAGTTAATTAACTTCTTGGCTGCAGCATCTGAATGACTAACCAAGTTCATATACTCATTCGCCTCTTTAAGACTTCCCTTATATCCCAACTTATATCCGCCACTCACTTTTCCACTAAGGAACGGACTGTGGTTTTGCATTGTGACATTGTACATAAAGTATGGCTTGCTACTCTTCTTACGATACTTCTCATATTTTTCAATAACTTTTTCCACATCAGCATTGTCCGAAATGAATGTTCCACAAATCTCTGGGTCTTCGCCGAAGTCTTCCATTCCATAGAAACTGTCGAAACCAAAATATTTGTAAACTTTATCACGATTATAATCTTCCTTAATAAACGGATGAACCGCTTCTGCCTTGCCAACCCCTTGCTCTTTTAAGTTAGATGCAAGCGATTCCATTGGCGAGTGAATAAATGTTGTGTATGATGTAACACCGTATGGCTCGAATGTCATTGTATTAGTAGTTAGAGATTCAAACTCAGTAGAAACCGTTCCACCACCAAACACTGGCGTAAACAACCTACCTGAGATTGTATTTTCTTTCAAACTGTGTAGGAACGAACAATTGTCTTTATTTATATCCAAATCGCAAAGCATTGTGTAATCAGTGAATGCCTCATCCATAACGACAATAATATTCGGAACATCCTTTGTGGTTGCTTTTGTTCCCTTGTATTTCTTTGCAAATCCCTCAACCTTTTCAACCGAATATCCTTTTGGCGGTTTAACTTTTGTATCTTTTATACTCTTCAAGAACGAAATGTAGAAGCCTTTTTCCATATACGTTTGTTGAGGTCTAAAGTATTTTAATTTTATCAATTTATCATAGTGATCTGAATTCCATATTCTTGTGTATCCAACTAGCACAAAAACAGCTGCAAGAATAAGCGCTACTACTCTTAACCACCAAAACTTAATTGGATTTCTTCCAAGTTTAAGTGCTGCAGTGATTAATATCAAAGTAACAAATAAGCACACAATCATTCTAAATACAAACTTGTACTCGTATCCGCCAGCCACATTTAATCCTGTGTCCGCCGAATTTAAATCAACCGCAATCAATGCCGTTCCTCTAAACTCTGTAACGAAGTAGTTAACTGTTGCAATAAAAAATGACATTACAGCAAGTGCAATTATTGTTATTTTGAAACTATTTGTTATTGCATAGAGAATCAAGAATATAGTTGCCAATATAAATAGGTTGAAGACTATATGAATGAATCTCATATTAATCATAGATGAAAATGTTTTAGATAATCTACCAGTAGATAATGAGAACTGTGTATTATAGAAAACAATAATAACAGATAGAACTGCTAAAACAATTGTTGCTATTGTGTTTTGTTTTTTAGTTACTTCAACGTTCACAAATAGCATAAAGATTCCAATAATATAAAGAAGAACAACGATTATTATTCTTCCTATTTCTAGTGAACTTACATCTTTATTGTTCTCGATTGTCCAAACGATAAAATATTTATTTACAAAAAAACTAATTAAAAAGTATGTGTAAACAAGCGCCACTACTATTTTAGTGCCGAACAATACTTTTGATTTTTTATCTGTAAGATCTGGTTTAAAACTTTTTATCATTGCTTTCTCCATTTACCTATAAAAGGAATTGCCTTTAGCAATTCCTTTTAATGCCTTTATTATTCTGAGTCACTTCCACCCGACATATCTTCATATTGAGTCTTTGCTTCATCATGATAACTTGAATCTTCATAGTTGTCTGCTATTTCTTTGAACCACTTCTTAGCATTTTCATTATCGCCATTATGCTTGTAAGCCCATGCCAAATAGTACATAGCTTCTGTGTTATCCTTGTCAGCCTTCAAACACTTGTTGAATTGCTTTATAGCTTCATCATAGTCATTTGTGTTCATAGCTTCCATCCCAGCGTCATATGCGCTGTTTGAAATCTTGCCTGACATCTTATTACTCATCTTCTTGTATACATCGTCGAAGGCTTTAGAGTTCATCTTCATATCTGCATCAACTTTTCCAAGCGACTTTGCTGCTGCATCGTAGTCTTCGTCCAAGTAATAGTTAACTGCTTCTAGCAAATAATTATAGTTATCTGCAATAGTGTTATCTGAATCTGTAAACTTAGCAAGTTTTGAGTTAAGTTTATCCTTCTCAGATTCAAGTTTCTTTACTTTATCCTGCAGTTCGCTGACTGAAGTGTTCTTAACAGCCATTTTCTTGTTGTAATCAACTTTAGCTTCATTCACTGTATCAGTAACGTGCGCCATCTTTGCCGGTGTTACTATAAAGTAAATGAGTGCCGCACCAAGTAGAATACCAATAATTACATACAAAATACTCTGAGCGCCAGTCATAGATTCCTTGAAACTCTTCTGTGGAATGATTACATCATCGCCACTTAGATATGGTCTATCAACCATAGTTCCACGAAGCTTTCTTCTCCTGTTCATTCTCTTCTCAGGATCGTTCTTGCGCTCCTCTTCCATATACATATTAACCTCTCTCAAGTAATGAATACTTAGAGGGTTACACTTATCAATCTTTAATGATTTAAGGATTGTTCTCTTAGCTCTCTCATACTGACCATTCTTCATATATAGCAAGCACAATAGCTGTGAAGCCTTAATGAATTTAGGGTTCTGGTTTAGAACTTTCTTTAGCTGAATGATGGCCATATCATCTGTGCCCTCATTTGCATATTCTAGAGCAATATTGAACTTCTTAATTGTATGGTTAAGTTCATCCACCTTTGCTCTATCCTGCTCTATAGCAACCAAATATCTATCTGCTGGGTTGTTGTCAGGCTGAATGTTTGTACTCATAACCCACTCTGAGAATGCTTGAACAGTTTCGCCCATCTCAAAGTAAACTAAGCCAAGTAAGTTTCTAGCATCAACGTTACGCTTATTAAGCTTAACACTACGTCTAAGCATATCAGCTGCGCCCGCCAAATCCCTATTCTTTGCCTTAGTAATACCAGCGTTATAGTAAGTATTTGAAAGTTTTACTATCTTTTTATACACACTGACATCCATACCACAATGACTACAGTAATCGCTATTGGTAAGAATGTTTCCACAATTATAACAAATCATTTATTTGTCTCCCTTTAACTCTCCTACCATATCGATCATCACGTCTGTGATATCAGAAATGTTGTTGTTGTAAATAGCATCTTCTGCTTCTTCAATTTCCAAACTAGGATGGAATTTTTTGATTTCATCGTCGAAATTAATCATTTCTTTCTCCTCTCATCATCAAATGATACTTTTGATATTTTACCATAAA
>CAMZGB010000114.1 GCA_947306285.1 uncultured Lachnospira sp. | reverse complement strand
TGATATCTGTAAAGTTTTGCTTTCCACAAGTTGGACAAACGATATTGTTTTCTTCTATATAAGAAGCCATCTCCTCATGAGTCCAGCCGTCTAAGCCTTTCTCTGGAGTTATTCCATTTTCTTCCATATAGTCTTCTATCAACTGGTCTGCTCTAAATCTTGCGTGACACTCTTTACAATCCATGAGTGGATCCGAGAAACTTCCCAAGTGCCCTGACGCAACCCAAGTCTGTGGGTTCATAAGAATTGCACAATCAACACCCACGTTGTATTTGTTTTCCTGGATGAATTTCTTCCACCAAGCTTTCTTTACGTTATTCTTTAGTTCGACGCCCAAGTTACCGTAGTCCCAAGAGTTTGCTAGTCCACCATAAATCTCTGAACCTGGATATATAAATCCTCTACTCTTACAGAGCGCTACTATTTTTTCCATTGTCTTTTCCATTTTGTAATCTCCATTTCTCTTCTATATAATATATGGCTGTCATTGACAGCCATACTTAAAATATAATCAGCTTTATTCTTGATCAATGTCGTAAACTATGTAACTTAACTCTCCTTTGTTTGGAGAAGTACTAACTACATCGTCATCATCAATCTTACAATTTGTACTTATATATTTGATGTCACCATTTGTCTGTACTTTGAAAGGTGTGTAAGTAATCAAAATGCAATCTTTCATCTTCTTAACCTCTTTAGCTGTTACTGTCTCTTTTGAATGAGGTTTTTTGAATGTGCCCTTAATTTCACATTTATCATTATCAGAAATAGGCCCTATATAAAAGCCGTCTGGCACAAATCCAGCATAGTTTATCATATAGTTTTTGAAATCGTATGTAGTTACGAAATCAAGAACTAAATTGGCCTCTTTGGAGTTAGCCTTAAACTGCTCGATAGAACAAGCATCATCCACCGATGAATACTTACTCTTATTGAAGTCATTAACTTCCGTATCTATTTGTTTTTCGAGCTGGTCTTCGTTGAAATATTTCTTATCGAATCTCTCGCATGATCCATATGAAATAGCACCATCATCTTCAATATAAATGCCACTATCTCCTGTGTTTAGTTCAATATCTCCCATAGGATTACATCCAACTAAACCAATCGCCATCATTATCGCAACGATTCCCAATGCAAGTTTTCTCATTTTGTGCTCCTATTTTGTGTAATGTATACCAATGATTATTTTATATAAAAACTGCGCTTATTTCAATATGCTATTTATAAAAAATCTAGCGAATTAAAATGTTTGTCCACCTGTTTCTCCATGTAGCTTCCAATCACGTTATCAAGTTGTTCTAAAATGTCATCTTTAACGGTAAATGCAAACAATTTATTCATAGGTGAAGTCACGATATATTGAAGTGCATACACTGTAGAAGTTTTAAGCTTTTTACTATCTGGTAATGCACCATGACAGTTTTCGCAGATAACACAATCATGCGCTACATCGAAGAAATCCAAGTTTTCCTTTGAACCACACTTACCACAAGCAAACACATCTGGGTATTCGCCATTTATAACAAGCATTTTGAATTCGTAGATTCTTCTTATTAGAGTAGGTGAAATTCCACTCTTAGTTAGTGTCCTTAGCGCCCTGTAAATTAGGTTTAGCATCTCCCCTGCTTCTAAGCCTTCTTTGGCGAAGTAATCTGCTAGTTCTAGAAAATACATTCCCATATACATTTGGTCGGGATCTGTAATGTCGCTTGCGAAGTAATCAGAAACTTGGATGTTGTTAATACTGTAAGCATTTCGTCCTGGAAAGAGCGTGAACTTTCCAAAAGCCATTGGCTGACTGCCAGCAAGAAAAGGACTGTTAGGTTTTCTTGCACCACGAGCAAAAGCAGACACTTTGCCGAACTCCTTCGTCAAAATGACTACCCTCTTATCAAACTCTCCAATTGGCATTTGGGAAAGCACTATTCCCGTTACTTCGATTTTGTTATCCATTTACTTATCCGTATATCCGTAATTCTTCATTAAGAATTCGCTGTCTCGCCAATCCTTCTTAACTTTTACCCAAAGTTGAAGATTAACCTTTGTCTCCAACTGCTGCTCAATCTCATATCTAGCATTTGAGCCAATCTTCTTAAGCATTGCGCCTTTCTTTCCTATAATAATGCCTTTGTGCGAATCTTTCTCGCAGACAATTGTAGCCTCGATGTCTGTAATAATGCCCTTCTTAGTCTCTCGCTCTTTCATAAGTTCAATTGTAACTGCAATTCCGTGAGGCACTTCCTCGTTTAAGGCATGGAGTGACTTCTCACGAATTATTTCAGCCACGATTTGACGCATTGGCTGATCTGTTAACGTATCTTCATCATAGTACATTGGACCTTCTGGCAAGTTATTTAGAAGTTCAGTTACTATTGTGTCCACGTTTTGTCCGTGCATAGCAGATGCCGGAATAATCTCCTTAAAGTCATAAGCATCTTTGTACGCATTTATGATTTCTGGCACTTCTTCTTTTTTAACCGAGTCAATCTTATTTATAACTAAGATGACTGGAATGTTTGTCTTTTCTAATTCCTCTATTATGTGTTTGTCGCCAGGCCCTATTTTTTTGTCAGGTTCAACAAGCCAAAGAATCACATCGACCTCTTCGAAGGTCTTCTCAGCCACATTTACCATATACTCTCCAAGCTTGTTCTTTGCCTTGTGAATACCAGGCGTATCTAAGAACACTATCTGGCCTTCGTCAGATGTGTAAACTGTCTGTATTTTGTTTCTAGTAGTCTGCGGTTTGTTTGATGTGATGGCAACCTTCTGCCCAATGATTTTATTCATCAAAGTGGACTTGCCAACATTTGGTCTACCAATCAATGCCACAAAACCTGATTTGAATTTTTCGTTCATCGTTCTTCCTTTTTTATGTAAACTAAAGATTTCTGATTGTTTTAAACATATCTTTGTTTTCTTCTATCGCACTCTTCGAGCCAATGACACAGATGTTTCCCATGTCCATCGCTTCACGATATGCTGCACCTAGTTTATTTATGTCTTCAACTGTAGTATTTAGGAGCTGTGTTCTATTTTTCTTGCGAGACTCGTAATCGTTTTCTGTTAGATAAAGAACCAACTCTCTAGTAACCGCATCTGAATTTGTAAGCGGTCTATCAACTCCACTTATAGCACCTATAATGAATTTGCGAAGTGTTCTCTCATCTGCATTAAACTCTTCTATATAATTGGCAGCATTTAAGTATGTGTCGCTAGTAGTTTTCAAGTTTGGATCTCTGTATGACATAAACGCAACATCGCCTTGCTTAGTCACTTTGTTCATACAACCGTATGCGCCACCTAGCACTCTGATGTTATTCCACAAATACTCTGTACGCATAATGTTAGTTAGTGTTATAAAGTGTCCGTTGTAATTGCTATTAAACTTACCAGCTCTTGCAACGTATTGAACCTGACCTGGAGTAATGATTGCTTCATTCTTCTGCTCTGGCTTGTACTCCCAAGGCTCATCATTTTCCTGTTTGTCATATAGTTCTTCTACGAAATCTTTTGATAGAGTTTTAATCTTTTCAAATGAATCTTTGTCACCACCGTAGTTTACGATTACATCGCCT
>CAMZGB010000113.1 GCA_947306285.1 uncultured Lachnospira sp. | reverse complement strand
TTGAAGTAATAGATGCACCAGAGACTATTGAGATGGATGATTCACCAGTTATGGCAATCAGAACTAAGACAGAGTCATCAATTGTAAAATGTCTTTATGCTGTAAAGCATGGAGAAGCAGATGCTATGGTTTCGGCGGGAAGTACCGGTGCTAACTTAGTTGGTGGACATGTTGTTATCGGAAGATTAAAAGGAGTTGAAAGACCACCTTTGGCTCCATTCTTACCAACAAGTGAAGGACCAGTTCTTTTGATTGACTGTGGTGCAAATGTTGATGCTAGACCAAGTCATCTAGTGCAATTTGCAAAGATGGGTTCAATCTATGTACAAAATGCACTTGGAATTGAAAACCCAAGAGTAGGTCTTGTTAATATCGGCGCAGAAGAAGAAAAAGGTAATTCGTTAACTAAGGAGACATTTGAACTCTTAAAGGAAGTTGATGATATAAACTTTGTAGGAAATGTAGAGGCAAGAGATATTCCTTATGGTGCTGTTGATGTGGCAGTATGTGATGCCTTTGTCGGTAACGTTATTTTGAAAACTTACGAAGGTGTGGGAGCGGTTCTCTTAAGTAAGATTAAAGAATCTCTTATGTCTAGTTTGAAGACAAAAATTGGAGCATTACTAATCAAGGGCAAACTAAAAAAGACTATGAAGAGATTTAACATCGAACAGTACGGTGGAGCTCCAATGCTTGGACTAAAAGGTCTTTTGGTTAAGACTCATGGCAATTCAAAATCAGTTGAGATTAAGAATTCGATTTTACAGTGCGCAATGTTTAAAGAATATGACATTAGTAATAAAATAAAAGATAGTATCGCTGATACGCAGGAGGAAAAATAATGGAATTAGAGAAATTGATTAGTGTTATAGCTGAAGTGTTGGATATCGATGCATCAACTATTACTGCTGAAAGCAGATTTGTTGAGGACTTGGGAGCAGATTCATTGGACTTCTTAGAAATCGTTATGAGCGTAGAAGATGAGTTTGGAATCAAGGTTCCTGTTGAGGATGTAAAAGATATAGCAACTGTAAAAGATGCTTACGAAGAGATTAAGAAAGCATTATAATTTAGATACCGTTTAAGCCCTAAACCAGGGCTTATATCTATGTAAAGGATTAATATGAATACAAATATTGATGATTTACAAAATAGCATTGGTTATAGTTTTAAGAATGAAAAACTGTTAGTTACAGCGCTCACTCATAAGTCGTATACAGTTAATGCTGATGAATCTGGTGATGTAAACAACGAGCGTATGGAATACCTAGGTGACGCTGTTTTAGAACTTGTTACTAGTGATTTTCTTTATAAAAACTATAAGGGTATGAGTGAAGGCGAAATGACAAAACTAAGAGCAAGCTTAGTTTGTGAACCAGCACTTGCTATTGATGCTAGAGAAATCAAACTTCCAGATTTCATTTACCTTGGAAAAGGTGAAGAAAATACTGGCGGTAGAGATAGAGATTCGATTGTCTCTGATGCTTTCGAGGCTGTGATTGGAGCTATCTACTTGGATGGTGGAATGGATGCAGCCACAAAGTTTGTAAACACTTTTGTTTTAAATGATATTGAACATAAACAGACTTTCTTTGATAGTAAAACTGTTTTGCAAGAGCGAGTTGATGCTACAAATTTAGGTACAGTTCAATATGTCATTGTCGGCGAAAGCGGACCTGACCATAATAAAGTCTTCGACGCTGTAGTTAAGTTGAATGATGAAATTATTGGAGAGGGAACCGGCAATACAAAAAAACATGCAGAACAACAAGCAGCGATTGATGCTTTGAGCAAAATAAATATTTAAGCGAGGAAAATATGTATTTAAAGAGCATTGAAATTCATGGTTTTAAATCATTTGCTAACAAGATTAACTTTGAATTTCATAACGGAATTACGGGTATCGTTGGTCCTAATGGATCAGGTAAGAGTAATGTTGCGGATGCCGTAAGATGGGTTTTGGGTGAACAGAAAATCAAACAACTCCGTTCTTCAAAGATGGAGGATGTAATCTTTTCTGGTACAGAGAATAGAAAACCTATGGGTTATGCATTTGTTGCTATTACTTTTGATAACTCGGACCACAAATTAAACGTTGATTATAATGAGGTGACGGTTTCTCGTCGTCTATTTAGATCAGGCGAAAGTGAGTACATGATTAATGGAACTCAAGTTCGTCTTAAAGACGTGCATGAAATGTTCTATGACACGGGTATTGGTAAAGAAGGATACTCAATCATTGGTCAGGGACAGATTGATAAGATTCTAAGTAGTAAACCTGAGGATAGACGTGAACTCTTCGACGAAGCAGCTGGTATCGTTAAGTTTAAGAGAAGAAAAAATGAGGCTATTAAGAAATTAAATGATCAAAACCAGCACTTAGTTCGTGTTACTGATATTTTGACGGAATTAGAGCGTCAGGTTGGACCTTTGGAGAAACAGTGTGAGAAAGCTAAACGTTATCTTGAATTAAAAGATGATTTAAAAACTAACGATGTGAACATGTTCTTGATTGAAATGGATGAAATCAAGACTAAGACATCTGACATACACGAGAAGTTAGACATTGCATCTAACGATATGGATAATGCTAATGCTGAGTTTGAGCAGATTAAGACTGATTACAAAAAGTTAGAGGAATTGCTTGAAGAACTTAATGAGACTATTGAGACTAAACAGTTTACTTTGAATGAAACTACTCTAAATATTGAGAAGTTGGAAGGTCAGATTAACGTTATTAAAGAGCAAATTAATTCTGCAAAGAGTAATGAGTCATTTATCAATTCTCGAATTGAGTCTGTTAAGGGCGAAATTGAGTCTAGAAACAAAGAGTTGGCTGATAGAGAGTTAGAGAAAAATGAGAATGAAATTCTCTTAAATCAAGCAATCGAGAAACAGACTAAAGAGAACGAAGTGATTAGTAAACTAACTTGGGATATTAAGGCTCTTGAATCTGAAATCGAGCGCGACAAAGAAGAGATTATTGAACTTCTTAGCACTAAATCTTCAATTGAGTCAAAAATTGAAAGATTTGATGCTATGCTTGAACAGATTAATATTCGTAAGAGTCAGATAAACCAGAAGTTGGTTGACTTTGAGAGCAAAAGGTCTAGCAAAGAAAATGTAATTAATCAATTAACTCAGGAACTTGAAGACATCGATAAAGAGATTGCAAGTTTCAAAGAGACTTTGGATGATTACAGCAATCAGTTGGCTGACTTGAAAGTTAAGAAACAAAACCTTTCTAAAAAATTAGAAAATAATCAGCAAAAATATACAAAATCAATTTCAAATTTAGAGGCTCTTAAAAACATTACTGAGCGCTACGAAGGTTATGGAAACAGTGTTAAGCGCGTAATGGAACTTAAAGAATCTAAGAAAGGTATTGTTGGTGTTGTCGCTGACATTATCAAAGTAAATAAAGAATATGAGACAGCTATTGAGACAGCACTTGGTGGAAATGTTCAGAACGTTGTAACTGATTCTGAAACAACAGCCAAAGAGACTATTGAGTATTTGAAGAAGAACAAACTTGGTCGTGCAACATTCTTGCCATTAAGCAGTATGAGTGGAAAGACAAACTTCAACACTCCAGATGCTTT
>CAMZGB010000112.1 GCA_947306285.1 uncultured Lachnospira sp. | reverse complement strand
TAATTAGCAATTTTATATATGCATGGAAGATGTCCATAAAGGGTGGCAAAGGAGTTTTGATTGCCACACTTTTTATTGGTATTTTTCAAGCAATGAACGCTCTAGTTTGGGTTTACGCTCCAAAGTGGATCGTTTCTTTTGTTGAGAAACATTATTCAGTAACCAAGTTTGTTTGGTTTACTGTCTTAGTTTGTGCAGTCTTATTTATCTCTAATGCCCTAAATAGATATGGTTATACAAAACTTGATTACGAATTTGTAAAGACTAACGCATTTCTAGAAAGACTTCGTATGCGAAAGATGTTTAAGACTGACTTTAAGAATATGGAAAATCCAGACTTCCTCGATTTTGGTCAAAAAGCAAAGAATGCCTTATATCAAGGAAATGGTTTTCATGGAGTTCTTTACGAATCACACAATATCATTTCAAACTCTATCATCATCATTTTCTCTTCGGTAATGATTGGAATTAGAAATATTTGGGTTCTAATTGCTATTTTATTTATGGCAATAATCGTAGGATACATTCTTGGATGGTTTGGAAAGAGAGACAAGATTAAGTTCCAGGATGTCATGGCACCAACTAATAGAAAACTAAATTACTTAGAGAGAACATCTAAGAACTTTGATTTCGCCAAAGACATTAGACTTTTCAATATGTCTGGAGTTTTCAAAAGAGAGTTTGCGGTTCTTAACAATTTCTTCTTTAAGAAAAATAGACAGCATCATAACAGATGGATTATTGGCGCTTTATGTATGGAGTCAGTTTTGCTATCTGAGACTCTAGTTATGTATGGCTGGCTAGTTTGGTCTGTACTAAAAGGCGAAATGGCTATTTCAGATTTATTATTGTTTATAGGATTAGTTAATTCCCTTCACAAAAATATCGGCTTTATGTCATGGATCTATTCTGCAGTTAAGACTAACACTCTAATGATTAACGATTATAGAGAATTTGTTAACTGGAAAGAGGATAGTGAGTCCTTTGCCGAAGGCGAGGGAGTAGAAAAAAACTTAGATTTCGATTCATATGAATTCAAGTTTGAAAACGTCAGCTTCAAATATCCAGGACATGATAATTATGTTTTAAAAAATATAAATCTAACAATAAAGAATGACAGCAAGTTGGCTGTGGTTGGTATTAATGGTGCAGGAAAAACTACGCTTATTAAACTGATTATGAAACTTTACAATCCAACTGAAGGTCGCATACTTCTCAATGGTAGAGACTTAAGGGACTTTGATAGAGATGAATACTTTAAGCTTTTCTCTCCAGTGTTCCAGAACATAGAGTGTTTTGCACTTCCTATTTTTGAGAATGTTTCTTTTGAAGTGGAAGAAGAGACTGATATGGATAAGGTGACAAGTGCGCTTGAAAGAAGTGGTCTTTTAGAAAAGATTGATATGTATGATGCTGGAATAAGAGTTAACCTTCTAAAGATTTTTGATGAGAAGGGTATAGACTTGTCAGGTGGTGAGAAACAAAAACTTGCTCTTGCAAGAGCTTTGTATAAAGATGCCCCAATTGTAATATTGGATGAGCCTACAGCTGCGCTTGACGCTTTGGCTGAGGATAGAATGTATAGAGAGTTTAACAATATGGTTAAAAACAAAATTGCCATATTTATTTCACATAGACTTGGAAGTACTAGATTTTGCGATCAGATTGCTATGTTTAAAGAGGGCGAGATAGTAGAACTGGGTACTCATAGTGAGTTGCTGGAGAAGAATGGAGAGTATGCAGAAATGTTTAACATCCAGTCCAGTTACTACAAGGATGAGGAGGTGATTTCACATGGCTAGAAAGTCAGATAAATTAATGTCACCTAAAGACCTTGGAAGATGCTTTAAATATTTTACGAAGTTTGCTTGGCAGACGAACAAGACATATTACTTCTGGTTAATTCTAGGATTTGTGGTGGGAATTGTTTATCCATTCATCTCAATCCTTGGTACTGAACAACTAGTAAATGAGATTGCACCAGGTGGACCAAGAAGAGTGAGTTATTCAATCCTTTGGATTGCTGTTATATGCGTGGGTACTTGGCTTGGAAAAGTATTAGCAAAGGCCTGCGACGAACACAAAGGAAGAATAAATGAAAACTTTTATAAATATCTAAATACAAGAATCTGTATGAGTTCAATTCAAATGAAGTTTGCGAATACAGAAAATAGAAAAGTGTTAGATATAATTAAAAATGGTGAAAGAGCATTGAACGAGACTGACCATGTGAACGGTTTGGTCACGCCTATATTCACCATAATTCAGCAGACAGTTGTAGCCATGGGTGTAATAGTGGTAGTGGCTACTAGAGTTCCTTGGATGATTATTCCTATCGTGTTTGCGTTTACTATTAACTACCTCCTATCTAAAATAGATGTAAAGATTAGAAAGAAATACTTTGAAAAAATCGGTAACCTTGAGAGAGGTAGTGATTATTATAATACAGAACTTATGGAGCCAAGATATGCAAAAGACATTAGACTTTATGATGCTGATGATGTGTTTGTAGATCAGTACAATGGTTTTGTAGGAAAACTTTATAAACTAGGAAAGCATTTTGCGAGAAAATTTATTATTCTTAGAAATACAAATGCATTTTTGAGAGCTGCAGCCAATATGGTTATTTATCTTTTGATTGGCTACTATGCTATAAAGAAATGGATTAGCATTGGTACATTCGCTGCTCTTTTCCAGGCAGCTAACACATTTAATGATGCTTTAGGTGCCATTATTGATTCAACTATGCAGTGTTCATATACGGTTTCAGTTCTTAAGTTTTACATCGACTTTATGGAACAAGTTTATGTGGAAAAAGAAACTGGAGATATGGATGTAGAAAAGCAAGACTGCAAAATTGAGTTTAGAAATGTAAGCTTTAAATATCCAAACACTGACAGATACATTTTGAAAAACATTTCAACTACTATAAATAAAGGTGAGCATCTATCGATTGTGGGAAGAAACGGTGCAGGTAAGACTACGTTTATCAAACTTCTTTGCAAACTATATGATAATTACGAGGGCGATATACTTGTCAACGACAAAGACATCAGAGACATGAAGTTTGAAGAGTACGTGGAATTATTGTCTGTGGTATTCCAAGACTTTAGATTGTTTGCATTTAAACTAAAAGAAAATGTTACTAACTTCCGCGACAAAGACATAGACCTAGATTACGTATATGAGACATCAGGAGTAGCGGATTGGGTTAACAGTCTGAAAGATAAAGATGATACTTACATATATAAGATGTTTGAAGAAGATGGTGTAGAACCATCTGGTGGACAAGGTCAGAAACTTGCTATAGCAAGAGCGCTATATAAAGATTCGCCTATTGTAGTTTTGGATGAGCCTACAGCTGCACTTGATCCGATAGCAGAGAACGAAGTTTACATGAACTTCGATAAACTAGTTAATGACAAAACTGCTATCTACATCTCACACAGACTTTCTTCTTGTAAGTTCTGCGATAGAATAATTGTGTTTGAAGGTGGACAGATAATAGAAGAGGGAAGTCACGATGACTTAATGAATTTAGAAAATGGCTTTTATGCAAATATGTTTAACACGCAAGCGAGTCAGTATAAAGAAGCAGAAGCTTAAAA
>CAMZGB010000111.1 GCA_947306285.1 uncultured Lachnospira sp. | reverse complement strand
CTTCGCCCTGAATCAATGGTCTAGCGTAAGTAACAAACTCGTCAGTCACATCATTTCCTCTCTCATTAATCCATTCTCTAGGAACGTGTTTAACTAATCCAGCCACGTCGTTCACATCTGTGGTTCCAAGAGTAGTAGCGTATGGGAAATCTGAAATACGATTAATTGTAATCATTACTCCAGTTTCACCGTTTAATGCAACTTCTGTTGCGAACTTGCCTTCGTCAAAGGCTTCGTCTATATCCGTGTATGATGTAAGGTGTCCAGCTGTACGTTGAGGAATGTTAATCTCAACTGAGCGAACCTTTACATCGATGTTATCTTTGATGATATACTCTAGAGCTTTTCCAGCACCGCTTAACTGGCTGTGTCCAAATTTATCTTCGGCGGCCACGCCTGCAGTTATGTATGTGCCATCTGCATCTTTTATTCCTTCAGAAATTGCAATCACAACATTGTGGTATTTGTCGATTGCTTTTTGCACGTCCTCAATAAACTCATCTTTATCAAATGCAGCCTCTGGCAAGTAGATAAGATGTGGAACAGCGCTGTACTCATTTCTAGCGAGAGCAGCAGCTCCAGTAAGCCAACCTGCATCGCGTCCCATTATCTCAACTATAGTTACACTGTTGATTGGATAGATTGCTGTGTCGTGGCTAACCTCAAGAAGAGTGGTAGCAATAAACTTAGCAGCACTACCGTATCCTGGAGTGTGATCTGTCACGCACAAATCATTATCTATAGTCTTTGGAACTCCCACGCATTTGACGTCGATGTCATTTTCTTTGGCGTATTTGCTAAGTTTAGCAACAGTATCCATAGAATCATTTCCACCGATATAGAAAAATGCTTTTATTTCATATTTTTCAAACTGCTCAAAAATCTTTTTGTAAGTCTCTACATCTTCATCTGCGGTTGGTAGCATAAATCTACATGAACCAAGATACATAGAAGGTGTGTTACGTAGTTTCAATGTATCAATGTCGTTTAAACTTACAACTTCATCATTCATAAAACCTTGAATGCCGTGGTATGCGCCGTACACTGTATCAAAACCATTTTCCTTTGCACCGGAAATCACTCCGGCTAAGCTAGCATTGATAGCGGCAGTAGGACCACCCGACTGAGCAACTATACAATTATTCATAATTATCTCCGTTTCTTTATAAATAGTTTTTAAAACCATAATTAGTATAACCTACATCAAACTAAAAACCAAATAGAATATCGACAAATAACACCATTTATGTATTGAGAAAAGTTTGAGAATCTACTATAATAATGTGGAACGCTAAAGAAAAATTAAGCGAGGAAAATGGAGGAACAATATGTTAGTATCAGCAAAAGAAATGTTAGATAAGGCCAAAGCAGGCCATTATGCAGTTGGACAGTTCAACATTAACAACTTGGAGTGGACAAAGTGCATTTTACAGACAGCTCAAGAGCTTAACAGCCCAGTAATCCTTGGAGTATCTGAGGGCGCTGGTAAGTATATGACTGGATTTAAGACAGTTACAGAAATGGTTAAAGCTATGGATGAGGAACTAGGAATTACAGTTCCTGTAGCTCTTCACTTAGACCACGGTACATACGAAGGATGTTATAAATGTATCAAGGCTGGATTCTCATCAATCATGTTTGATGGTTCACACTATCCAATCGAAGAGAACATTGAAAAGACAAAAGAGTTAGTAGCAGTTGCTCACGGACTTGGTCTTTCAATCGAGGCAGAAGTTGGAGCTATCGGCGGCGAAGAAGACGGCGTAGTTGGTAAGGGTGAATGTGCAGATCCTGATGAGTGTAAAGCTATCGCAGATTTAGGTGTAGATATGCTTGCAGCAGGTATCGGAAACATCCACGGTAAATACCCAGACAACTGGGAAGGACTAAGTTTCGAAACTCTTGATGCTATCCAGCAGAAGACTGGCGAGATGCCATTAGTTCTTCACGGTGGTACAGGAATTCCTGATGACATGATTGCTAAGTCAATCGAACTTGGAGTTTCAAAGATTAACGTTAATACAGAATGTCAGTTAGTATTCGCAGAAGAGACACGTAAGTATATCGAAGCAGGAAAAGATTTAGAAGGTAAAGGATTTGATCCTCGTAAACTTCTTGCTCCTGGTTGCGAAGCTATCAAGGCTAAAGTTAAAGAAAAGATGGAACTTTTCGGTTCAGTTAACAAGGCATAATTTTAGAACAAAATTTATGAAACAAATTTGGCGAAGTCCCAGCGGCTTCGCCAAAATAATTTAAGGTAACGTATGAAAAAGATTTCGGCGAAAACTTTCAACATAATAAGAATTGTAATTTTATGTGCAGCAGCAGTTGCACTTATTTACGCGTCGTATTCTTTGACGGACTCTTACCTTGGATACAAAGAAGATGAAGCAAAGTATGCTGAGATTGACAAAATGTTTGAACAATCAAATACTGGAAACGGAAGTGTAGACTTTTCAAGCAAAAGTAAAAAGTGGTCTTGGAATTATAAGGCTATGATGAAATACAATGATGAGTCGGTTGGCTACATTAAGCTAGACAATTCTAGAATTCAGTATCCTATCGTCTGGCACGAAGACAACAAGTTCTATTTGACTCACGGTTCTGATAAAGTTTCGAATGGAGCAGGTTCAATCTTTGTTGATTACAGAACAGCAGGGCTCAATGCAAATGGCTGTATTATTTATGGTCACAACATGTTAGATGGTTCTATGTTCGCAGACTTAATGAAATATAGAAAGAAAAAGTTTGCGAGAACTCACAAGGTCTTCGACGTGTATGTTGGTTATAGACATTACAAGTACTATGTGTTTAGCGCGTTTTCGACTCAGAAGACAAATGAGAGTATTTACAAATTTGGATTCAAAGATGATGCTGAATTTTTGAAGTGGATTCATGAGTTGAAGAGTAAGAGCACATTCAAATTTAAAAATGGAACACCGGGTGTTCATGACAAAGTTGCATTACTGTCAACTTGCGTGGATGATTATGGCAACAGACAGCTTGTTGCAATCTACCGCGGCGAAGAAGTGGTGGACTAAAAAATAAAAAGCATTATAATAGAAGAAACGAAAAACTTAAGGAGGAAATAATCATGGCAAAAGTTACAAAGGATATGATTATTGCAGATATAGTAGCAATGAATGTTGGATGTGTTCCAATTTTGATGGCAGAGGGAATGCACTGCGTTGGTTGTCCAGCAGCTCAAGGTGAAAGTTTAGAAGAAGCTTGTATGGTTCACGGAATTGATGCTGATGAGATGACAAAAAAACTAAATGACTTTTTAGAAAACCAAGAAGACTAAAAAATAAAATTAAAAAATGAAAACATAAATGCAACTGAAAAAATTTCGGTTGCATTTTTTTATAAAAGTGGTAAACTAATTCAAGATTGTAAAAAATAAATTTACAATAGCTATTTTAAATTTTTAAGATTGATATTAGGAGGAAAATGATCATGGCAACAGCAAAGAAAACAACTGCTAAGAAAACAGCAGCTAAGAAGACAACAGCTAAAAAGACAACAGCTAAAAAGACTGCAGCTAAGAAGCCAGCAGCAAAGAAGACAGCAGCAAAGAAACCAGCAGCTAAGAAGACAACAGCTAAGAAGAAAACTAACAACGTTTATGTTGAGTTCG
>CAMZGB010000110.1 GCA_947306285.1 uncultured Lachnospira sp. | reverse complement strand
GTTGGCTCTGCTTTTTTGTTGTGTTATACTATTGTCTCAAGAGGTGAAAGATGAACACTGAAACTATTGCAGCTATCTCTACTGCCCCTGGTGCTTCGGGCATCGGAATCATCCGCGTCAGCGGTGAAGAAGCAATAGAGATTGTAGACAAAGTATTTAAATCTTATAAAGATGTGAAACTAGCTGATGTGGATACACATACAGTTCATTTTGGTTGCATTAAAGACGGCGACGAAGTGATTGACGAAGTTTTAGTTTTAGTGATGAAAGATGGAAAGTCTTTCACTGGAGAAAACACAGTTGAGATTAACTGCCATGGTGGAATGTTGATTCTAACTAAAGTTTTGGATTTAGTTATCAAGGCTGGTGCTAGACCTGCTGAGCCAGGTGAGTTTACAAAGCGCGCATTCCTAAATGGCAAGATGGATTTATCACAAGCTGAAGCGGTGATGGACTTGATAAATGCTAAAAATGATTTCGCTCACACTTCTGCTGTTAAGCAATTAAAGGGAAATGTTTCAGAGAAGATTAAGGAGCTTCGCGCAGAAATCATTTACCATATTGCTTTTATTGAGTCTGCTTTGGACGATCCAGAGCATATCAGCATTGATGGTTATTCTGAGAAAATAAAAACTACTGTTGAAAAAGAGTTAGACGAAATAAAGAAACTGATTGATAGTTTTGACAACGGCCGTGTAGCCAAAGAAGGTATCAAGACAGTTATCCTTGGAAAACCTAACGCAGGTAAGTCTTCTCTTCTTAACTTGTTACTTGGCGAAGAGCGTGCAATCGTTACTGAGATTGAAGGAACTACTCGCGACACCTTAGAAGAATATATTAACTTCAACGGTTTGAGTTTGAATATGGTAGATACAGCTGGTATTCGCGAGTCGGATGATAAGGTTGAACAGATTGGTGTTGAGAAAGCCAAAGAGATGGCCGAAGATGCCGACTTAATTTTATATGTGGTTGATGGCCAGAAAGACTTGGACGAAAACGACAAACAAATTATTGATATCATTAAAGACAAGCAAGCAATTGTTTTGGTAAATAAAACAGATTTGGATTTGTCAGTTAATATAGAAGAAATAAAATCTTTGTCGGGGTTGGATGTTATACTCTTCTCCGCCAAAGAAGGAACTGGACTAGACCAGCTAGAAGATGACATTCGACAGAAGTTCTACGAGGGAAAAGTCACATTGAACGATCAAGTCTACATCACAAACGCCCGCCACAAAGAATGCCTGGATTCTGCTTACAAGAGTTTGAGCAATGTGCTCGATTCGGTGAGCAAAGATATGCCAGAGGACTTCTACTCTATCGACTTGATGGACGCTTACGAGAAGCTTGGGCTCATTATAGGTGAGAGCGTTGAAGACGATTTAGCAAACGAGATTTTCTCGAAGTTCTGTATGGGAAAATAATTCAAATAATATAATGTATAAAAATGAAATTGTGTTATAATCTTATAGCACATTTTTTTATGTGAAAAAATGCTCCGCAGGGATGCGAACACTTTCTGAAAGGAAATTGTTGCTTACGCAACCAGAAAGTGTCGCAGAGTTTCGCAAACGAAACTCTATTGTAAGGAGAAATACATGAGCAACGTTGTTGAAAATTATGACGTCATAGTTGTCGGCGCGGGACACGCGGGCTGTGAGGCTGCGCTTGCTTCGGCGCGACTTGGAATGGACACTATCGTATTTACAATTAGTATCGATAGTGTTGCTCTTATGCCTTGTAATCCTAATATTGGTGGAACTTCTAAGGGACATCTAGTGCGCGAGGTTGATGCACTAGGTGGCGAGATGGGCAAAAACATCGACAAGACTTTTATCCAATCTAAGATGCTTAATAAGTCGAAGGGTCCGGCGGTTCACTCTCTTCGTGCGCAAGCTGACAAGCACCACTACACAGAGGAGATGCGCAAAACCCTAGAAAATACGGACAATTTAACGCTCCGTCAGGCCGAGGTTTCAGATTTGATTGTGGAAGACGGCGTGATAAAAGGCGTTAAAACTACTACTGGTGCTACTTACTTTGCCAAGTCAGTTATCTTAGCCACAGGCGTTTACCTAAAGGCTAAATGTATCCACGGCGAAGTTTGCCAAGAGACAGGACCAAACGGTTTGGCCGCTGCAAATTATTTGACGCAGTCGCTAATAGATAATGGGATTGAGATGCGCCGTTTTAAGACAGGCACTCCTGCCCGCGTTGATAAGAGGACTGTTGATTTTAGCAAGATGGAAGAACAATTTGGAGACGAGCGAATTGTGCCATTCTCTTTTACAACTGATCCAGACAGTATCCAGAAGGACCAAGTGTCTTGCTGGCTAACATATACTAATGAGGAAACTCATGAAATTATAAAAGAAAATATTCACCGCTCTCCCCTATTTTCGGGGATGATAGAGGGAACGGGTCCAAGGTACTGCCCTTCTATCGAGGACAAAGTGGTGAAGTTCGAAGATAAAAATAGGCATCAGGTTTTCATTGAGCCTGAGGGATTATATACAAACGAAATGTATTTGGGAGGTATGTCATCTTCTTTGCCGGAGGATGTTCAGTTTGCAATGTACCACACCGTTCCAGGTTTGGAGAACGCCAAGATTGTGCGTAACGCTTACGCCATCGAATACGACTGCATCGAATATGGCCAACTACACCCAGACCTAGAGTTTAAGGCAGTTAAGGGACTATTCAGTGCTGGCCAATTCAATGGAAGTTCTGGCTACGAGGAGGCTGCAGCACAAGGTATCGTGGCAGGTATTAATGCAGTTAAATATGCCCGCGGCGAAGAAACATTAGTCATCGACAGATCAGTAGGCTACATCGGCGTTTTGATTGACGACCTTGTAACAAAGGAAAGTCATGAGCCTTACAGAATGATGACTTCTCGCGCAGAGTACAGACTCTTGCTTCGCCAAGACAATGCGGACTTAAGACTTACTCCACTCGGCTACGAAGTTGGATTGATAGATCAAGAGCGCTACGATTCTGTGGTTGCTAAGGAAAAGGCGATCGAGAAAGAAATCGACAGACTTGAAGAAACTTATGTGGGTGCAAACAAGAAGGTTCAAAAGATTTTAGAGAAGTTAGATAGCACAACATTGAAGACCGCTACTTCTCTTGCAGAGCTTATTAGAAGGCCGGAACTTGACTATGAGCTAATAAAAGACCTAGATAAAGAGCGCTCAGAGCTTCCAGAAGATGTTAAAGAGCAGGTAAACATCAATATAAAGTATTCTGGCTACATTGAGAGGCAGAAAAAACAGGTCGAAAAGTTCAAAAAGATCGAAGATATGAAAATTCCTGAAGATTTAGACTACGATGATGTAGTTAGCCTACGAATTGAGGCCAGACAGAAATTACAGAAATATAGACCAGTTAACATTGGTCAGGCTTCAAGAATCTCAGGTGTTTCACCAGCGGATATTTCGGTGCTACTTATCTATATGGAGCAAAAGAAATAATCCAAAGTTATGTAAACCGTTATATTTTTAACGATTGGACAATATACAATATTATGTAAACCAAAAGGAAATCAGAAAGTGGATAAAATAGGGCTTTTAGAGGAAATCTTAAAAAAACTAAATATTTCTATAGATGAAGATCAAAAAACAAAATTTGACAAGTACTACTCTCTTCTTTTGGAGAAAAATAAGGTCATGAATTTGACTAGAATCACCGACGAAGAAGAAAT
>CAMZGB010000109.1 GCA_947306285.1 uncultured Lachnospira sp. | reverse complement strand
CGCCATTATCATAAATCTCTCTTACTTTTCCCTCTTTAATTGGTTTCATAATTTCCCTCGCTTTATATTTACTCAACTCCACATATTATACCAAATACATAAAAAATATCTAGTGATATTAAATACCACTAGATATTTTAATTGTTTAATTAAAGAAATCTGCTAACCCATTAAGAATTCCAGTTACTAACTGGTCTTGATAACTATCTGTTGCCATTTTCTTATCTTCTGCAGCATTGGTCATGAATCCCATTTCAATAATTGTTACCGGTACTTTTGACCAATTCATACCCGTCATATTATCGACTTGTGAGACACCAAGGCTATTGGCTCCCGTAGCCTTCACCATCTCATTTGAAATGCATGAAGCTAATCTGTAACTCTTAGAAGCTATCTTTCCACAATATGGATTGCCTGATGTAGGACACATTGTTAATATTCCACTCTGACCTGCTCCACCACCATTCGCGTGAATTCTTAGAAAAGCATCCGCATTGGCATTGTTTGCAACTTGTGCTCTTTCAGCGTTTGAAATATCAACATTGTTGGTTTCTCTTGTCATTACTACTGAATAACCTTGACTCTCTAGAGCTGTCTTCAATTTTAGTGCAACTTGTAAATTAAGCTGATACTCTGAAAGTCCCGAGGCCTTTCCTGCAGTACCTGAAGTTACCTTTGCTTTTTTCTGACTTGCTCCAGGCCCTATAGGCTCCGTAGAAGAATTCGCATGTGCCTGATGTCCCGGATCAATACAGATAACTTTTCCTGAACCATTAGAGCTTTTCAACCTAGCACGACTCTTCTTTTTCTTCTTTTCAGCTTTCTTAGATTCTTTCTGAGCTTTCTGATATTGTGCTTCAGTTATCACAAAATCAGATCTCACATATCCTTCTTTATTACCAACTTTAACATGTTTCCAGTTGCCTTCTACGCCATAACAAATCAACTTCGTGAATGGAGACAAAACATCTAATTCTTTTGAATCTGTAGTTGGTTTCTCTCTAAGTTTAACACTGTCGTTCGTATATAAAACAACTGGCTTCATAGTTGTCGTTTCTTCAACTGTTGTCGTCTCTTTTTGATTAGTCTCTTTGCTTGTAGTCACTTCCTGCTTTTCACCTTTATTACAACTCATAGCCACAAACACGACGGTTCCAGTAATAATTACGGCTATAGCAACTATAATAGCTGTTATTATTTTTTGATATTTATTCATAATTATTATTCTCCAGATTTAGCCTACTCTTCTACCTATGTCCATATAATCTTCATATGAAAAGTCGCTTGCCTGTCCTGATGCGCCTGCCATATTCTTTTTATACCACTGACGATCTTCTTGAAGTCTCTTTGCATTGTGTGCCTCAACTCCCGTTAAAGCAACTGCGGCAGTTGATTTTCCAAGGTTTGTATACCACTTTTGATGCTCGAAGTACTTCTGTAATGCAGGTGTTTGGAATTGACATCCATGACGAGCATAATACTCGTTAATTGCCAAAGTAGTTGCTGCATATCTATCTACGTCATCATCCAAGATATCGTCGAAATAATACTCGCCCACAGAACTATTTGGAGCAACTTTATAATTTGTCTTCTCCGATTCTGGTACATTATATTGACTTCTTACTTTCTGTGACGAAGCACTCGCTGTGCCTGTCTTAGGTTTCTTTTGCTTGTTAGCAGCGGACTCCAATTTTGAAACATATTTTTCTGCATCATCAGCATACTGGCTCAAAAGTGTAGTATCATTGTTGTCTATCGCACTCTTATACTGATCCAATGCTTCCTTGGCTGCATTTTTCTGCTTTTTAACTTTTACACCTTTTTTAGCAGCTTTAAGTTTTGCTTTATTATATCTTTGCAACAGGCTGTTATACCTTGCATTGTCTGCCGAAAGATCAGGAGCTTGTGTGGTGGTTACATCATTCGCAGTAGTCAATTCCACTGTATCTTCACTATTATTTTTCATAACAAAAACAATTAATACAACCGCGCAAACTACAACTACTACAGCTAATGCTACAGCCAACAATATAATAGTCTTTTTGCCATTACCATCTTTCTCCCCACCACCTGAACTATAATTGTTTTGAACAGGTGGAGTATTTTGTGTTTGAACTGGTGCTCCACAGTTGTTGCAAAACTTTACGTAATCCTCAAGTTGCTTTCCGCATTTTGAACAATACTTCATATCAATTTCTCCTTTTTATTTAATTGGCCTTACCATCAAACATTTATCCTTCGAATAATAATCATCTGGCACTGTGGCCCATCTAGCAACAATAGTTGCTTGTCCATCCGAATTAATTTCTAAGCATCTGTAACCTGTAAACATCTCCACGTGGTATATTCCACGATATCTTCTATTCTTTGCGCCCTCGCAGAAGAACAAATCACCTGGTTTTAATTTCATTTTAGCAATATTACTATATGAATATCCACCCTTAATTCGTTTTTTCTTCCTAACAAAGTGTCTTGCAAGATCTGCAGCCACTGGGGCATAAAATTTATTCACGAGATATACTTTTCCTTTTTTATATGCTCTCCACACCAACGAACTACAATCATAATATCCTTTAAGCATTCGCTTTGGCTGACTATACTTTCCTTTTTTCAAACTGTACGCTTTCTTTATTACAGTATTCATCTTCTTCGAAATAACAGAAACCGCACATCCCAAATAGCTTCCACCAACCTTTGCGTATACTAATGTATTTCCATTCTTTTTGCCTTTAATTGTTCCGTCTTTATAAATCTTAACTATATTCTTTTTTGTCACTTTCCAATTAACAATTCCAGAATAATTCTTAATTTTTAACTTGGACTTCTTTTTCTTTACTATTAAAAGAGAAGTTTTGTTGATGGCTATTTTAATGACCTTTATTTGCATTTTTAATTCCGAATAATTTAAATTAAAAGTAACCTCTGCACTTCCCTCTCCCCATGCGCACAAATTAATAACTTTTCTTTGCGGATCCAAACTACAAGAAAGATCCAACTTATCATTTGAGCATGAATATGAAAAGAAATAGTCACTTAAATCTGGCGGATTCACTAAAGCAACTTCGCCATAGGCACATCCATTTGAAGTCTTGTACATTGTCAAATTGTCTTTTGCCAGTGTGGTTTTTGAAGCATCAGGGTACCACAAATCATCATCCTCATATGCTTTAACATAGGACGATGTAGCAAATACCATACACATAATTAGTATTAAAGATATGCTCCTTTTAGTCTTTGACATTATCATTCTTAAATCCCCAATCTGCATCTTCATTTACTGATAGTGATTTAACTCCGTATGCAATATCTCTGTCAGCTTTACCTTTAATCTTGAAAACAAATTTCTTCTTTTTATATTTCTTAATCTTTAACTTTATATTCTTAAACTTCTTACTGAATGCTTTCTTTCCGTCTATCTTCAAATCAATCTTTAATGATTTATACTTCTCAACATCCCACATTCTATTATTCATAGCATATCCAGTTACAGTATAAGTTTTCCCCGTCAAAGAAATCTTTGTAACCACAAATCTACAAGTGGCATATGGATATATATCTGATTTGACATTCATAGCTCTATTCCATTTGAACTGGTTCTTTTTAGGTTTGGCTGTATTTGAAGAACCCTTTGCAATTGTTTTTCCATTCTTAATATATGGAACTACCTTATACTTTTTTGAACCGGCATTCTTTTTAGAAATAATAACCTT
>CAMZGB010000108.1 GCA_947306285.1 uncultured Lachnospira sp. | reverse complement strand
CCTGTGGTTCAGGTGTTGGTTCTGGTGTTGGCTCTACCTGTGGTTCAGGTGTAACCGGTGTCTGTTGCTCGTTTGCAGCCTCTTCATTTGGGTTAACATTGTTGTTTACATTGTTTTCATCCATAAAACAATTCCTCCATAATTTTTATTCGAACTATAGCTTTCGCCTTCGTTGCTTCTATAATATCATAATCTGATTCATATTAAAAATCTTTTTTCCAAAGTCCGTGTAAATTACAGTGTTCGTAGGCTGCCACCACCTCGTCACCATCATTTAGAATAAATGTTGCTTCAGGTTTTTCACCCGGTTTTAGAGATGCTTTGTATTCCATATCCTTTGTTTCAAGAATAATCCACTCAATATAGTGCTCCTCCATCATTGGATGTTCAACTTCACCCACTTTAACAGTGACAACATTTCCATTCACCTCAACAAATGGTACATGCTTCTCTAATGCTGCATCTGTAGTTCCAGGAACCAACTCTTCCATCTTCTCTCCGCAGCACATCACTGGCACACCTGTGTTTTTGTCGAAACGAATTATGTTCCCACAGTGTTTACATACATAAAACTTCATAATAATTACCTCCCTTTTTATATAACTAAATCGCTGTCTTCTATATTCTTATTAAAGAATGCGATAATCTTCATACATGGTCGTCTTAAGATAAGTCCCAAGAACAATGCAACTAAGATAAAGACTAACAACAATCCAATAAATTTCCAGTAGTGGCCCCAATCCATTCCTGCTACCGTCTCTCTCATAGCATTAACTCCATATCTAAATGGCAAGAACGGCGAAATAATCTTGTAAGCGGTCGGTAACACTTCCACTGGGAACGTTCCACCGCAAGCCGCAATCTGAATAACTAGAATGATTACCGCCAAGGCTTTTCCAATTACCGTAAATGTTACCGTCAAAGCATATATTATCAGTGTATATACTAAACTAGATATCATACATGTCAGTACAAACATTGGCTTGTTTGCACACTGAATCTTCAAGAAGAACAAATCTCCCAAAGCAATTATTATTGCCTGAATTTGTCCCAGCAACAAGAACAATAAATATCTTCCAAAGAATGTCTGCGTTGTACTTGGGTTATCCAACTCTTCTTTTTCTTTCTTATTTAATTCAACATTTATAACAGCAACCAATACTACTCCGCCAACCCAAAGGGCTAGAGATGTGTAGAAAGGCGCCATCGCTGAACCATAATTATCCAAAGCAAACTCACGATGAGAATTATAGGAAACTGGTGCTGAGATAAACTTACCTAATGCATCAGGATCTTTAATAATAGGCATTATTATATTTTCAATAATGTTCTCGCCCTTAACGTCTTTTACCTTGACAATGACTTTATCAATTCTCTTATCTACAGTTGTAAGGAAAGATTTTAAATCCTTTAGTGCCTTCTTCAAATTGGCTGTTGTATCCAGCGAATTATCAAGCACTACTTCAATCTGTTCTGGTCCCGCCTTCAATACATTAATGAATTCAGAAACATCATCTAGAACTGAGAATGATTTGTTTACCAGTTTATCTACTTTAGGTTTCAAAGTAACATACTGGCTTTCAGCTGCCGCAACAGCTTGTTCAGCTTCAGACATTGTTTTCTTGATTTGTGATTGGACATTTTTAGGTAGTTTGCCTGTTCTAGCAATAGTATCGCAAGCCTTGTCAATCTTATCTATAACAGTTTGCTCCTTTTTATTTGCAGTTTTTAGTTTATTTATCGCTTTACTACAATCCAAACCAAGGTTTGACTGCATATCTTCAAGAATAGAAATAACCTTATTATTTACGCCAATTATCTTTTGATTATATACTTTCGCTTTAGCTAATTTTTCAGCAGCTTTTGATGCGTCTGAATCTAACTTGCTAAAAGCTTCATCAGCTTTATCAGAAGCGCTAGTCATAAAATTGGAACTAGAGTTTAATATGCCCTCCAAAGATGATGTAACTTGCGATGCTGTTCCTTTTGTTGACTGAAGTATGCTTTTTATGTCTTCGTTGAAGACACCTGCTTTACTTAAACTTTTTTCAATAGTAGGTTGTAATTCTTTTGTAGACTTAACCAAATCATCGATTGAGTCTAATGTTGCTATTAAAACATTTACTGATTTTTTGAAAGTTTTAATATCAGTTTTCGCATCTTTTAAATCAGATACAATTTTATCTGCCACTTCGCCTTTCTTGGCAGTGAACTCATCGCCCACTAAACCCATGGCAGTTGCCAAAGTTTTTCCTAATGTATCGACATATGCAGAACCTATGCTTTCCTCTATCGCTTGAACACCTTTATCTGTTATCTTTGGTGCAATAGCATTTTTCTTTTCATTAACAAAGTATTCTAATCTTGCCTGTTTGAACTTACCAGAAACAATAGAAAGCAAGTTCTCGCTAAAATCTTCAGGAATAATTACAGCCGCATAATACTTGCCACTTTTTACTCCGTCTTTGGCATCTTTTTCATTAGTGAAACTCCATCCCATTTTATTATTCTTATGCAAGCCGTCTATAATGCTATCACCAGCATTTATATGAATTGTTTTATATTGATATCCTGCATCTTTTGAAACTACAGCAAAAGGAAGATCTTTTGTATTTCCATATGGGTCCCAATTTGCAGCAATATTAAACCACGCATAAAGAGCAGGTAAAATTGTAATACCAATTATTACAACAAATATAATCATATTCCTTGAAGCATTTTTTAAGTCATGCTTTAGAACTCTAAAAATCTTTTTCATTATTCTTCCTCCTCAGGAATTTCATCTTCTTCATCTTTGATGAATCCAAGCATCTTTGCATACTGATGATATCTATATTCTGCGCGAATCATTAATGCCGCGCAATATAAAACTGATGCTACCCACAAAAATAAAAATGTTATCTTACTTTCAAGGCTAAACATAAGCGTTAAAAAGACAACTCCAGAAATAAGAATGAACAAAGGTCCATACTTTTTGTAGTTGTCTCTCTTTCTTTTTTGATCTTCAAAATTTTTTATTACTTCCTGACTAACTTGATGTTCGTCCACACTACTATAGTCAAACTCAGGAAAGTTGTTTTCTATTTTTTTGCTCAAAACTATTCTCCCTTATTCGTCCTCTTTCTTTAATAGTCCATGGCACAAATAGGCAAACAATCCGTATACAAAAACTGTAACGAAAAATACTAACGCTAGAATGTTTCGTTTTTCATTCGACATCTTCTTTTTATTATTTCCCATAAAAAACCTCCGAAATCTCTTAGATACAGTATATCAAATATAAAATAATTTATGCAATAAAAAAAGAATGTAACGTCCAGTTACATTCTTTTTCTTAAACGAATTTCCCTTAACTGCAAGTACTGCTCATTGACTCCTAGCAATGGCTAGGTGGGCAACCTCATCTGAACTTCTGCCTTCCACTGATTTTATGAGGCCTGACATCCGACTCAGAGATTTGGAATCCCTTCAATGTGTTGTAGGTTCAAATTATGCAGCCCGTACAGTCAGGGTATCAAAGAATTATCTTTGATGTTTATATTATATAAATCTATGGCAGATATTACAACTCTCCATATTTTATTTGCATAACATTTCAAATAAAAAAAGAGACTTGCAATTTGCAAGTCTCTGTGATTTTTTTCTTATAGAATTGGTCCAGCTTCAACCAATGCTTTACCAGCTTCATTAGTTGTGTACTTAACAAAGTTCTTATTAAATCTTGAAGCAAGATCTTTTGCTTTCTCATCCCATACTGTTGGATCCTCGTAAGTGTCTCTTGGATCTAGGATGTTTGTATCAACACCTT
>CAMZGB010000107.1 GCA_947306285.1 uncultured Lachnospira sp. | reverse complement strand
AAGAAGATTAAGATTCCAAAGAAGAGAAGAAAACCAACAGGTTGGCTTACTGTAAAAGGAGCGCAGGAAAACAACCTAAAAGAGATAGACGTAGATTTTCCTCTTGGAGTATTTACTTGCGTGACTGGCGTATCAGGTTCAGGCAAGAGTTCGCTTGTAAATGAAATCTTGTACAAGAAACTTGCTAGAGAGTTAAATCGTGCACAGACAAAACCAGGAAAGCATAAAGGTATAGAAGGAACAGAGGCGCTTGATAAAATAATAAACATCGATCAGTCGCCTATTGGTAGAACTCCACGCTCAAACCCTGCCACTTACACGGGAATGTTTGACCAGATTAGAGACCTTTTTGCAAACACAAAAGATGCAAAAGAGCGTGGATACAAAAAGGGTCGATTCAGTTTCAATGTAAAAGGTGGACGATGCGAGGCTTGTTCAGGAGATGGAATACTAAAAGTTGAGATGCACTTCCTTCCTGATGTTTATGTGCCTTGCGAAGTTTGCGGTGGAAAACGTTACAATAGAGAGACACTTGAGGTAAAATATAAAGGAAAAAATATTTACGAAGTCTTAGAAATGACAGTAGAAGAGGCTATGAAGTTCTTTGAAAACGTACCTAAGATTTATTCGAAGGTGAAGACTTTGTATGATGTAGGACTTGGATACATTAAACTTGGACAACCATCGACTACTTTGTCGGGCGGTGAGGCACAAAGAATTAAACTTGCGACCGAACTAAGTAAGAGAAGTACTGGAAGAACTATTTATGTGTTAGATGAGCCAACAACAGGACTTCATTTCTCAGATGTAAATAAACTTGTTAAGATTTTGCACAAGTTAGTGGAAGGTGGAAACACGGTTGTCGTAATTGAACACAATTTGGATGTTATAAAAGTTGCTGATTACATAATTGATATGGGACCTGATGGCGGAGACAGAGGTGGAACCGTTGTGGTTAGCGGAACACCAGAAGAAGTTGCAAAACATAAGACAAGTTATACAGCAAAATATATAAGGAAAGAACTAAAAAAGAAATAGTGAGGAAGAAAAATGACAGAGCAGGAAAAAAGAGAGAGAAGGATTGAAGAAAGAAATGCCAGAGTCAAAAAGGTAAGAAGAAATAGATTGATATTGGCAGCCGTAGCAGTTGTGGTTGTAATTATAATTATCGCTTGTGTTTCATGCGGTAAGAAAGATGACAACAAGCAAGAAACAAAAGCAACCACGGCCAAGATAACTACAGTAAAAGAGACAACCACAGCAAAACCTAAACCACGAAAGACAGTAATTGTGGGTGAGTGCTATGTAGAAGACTTCAAAAACTACTGTAAAGATTTGCTACCAAAGGGTACAGAGTATATTTATAAGATTGGTGTTTTGACGGGGGCACTTATTGATGATCCATTCATAAATGAAGGCGGACAATCAATTACTGCCATCGAAAAGGCGGCTATGTACAAACCAGATCAAGTATTCTTCCTTTGTGGAATGAATGAGACAGAAAATGACACTCCACAAATTACAGTTAAGCATTACAAACAAATGTTAAAAGATTTGCAGAGTGTGAATCCAAAAGTAAAAATGATTTTGGTTTCACTTCCGCCGGTAGCAAGAGACGGACTTGATGGATACGGCACAAATGCTCAAATTAACACATACAATGACGCTCTTAAGAAATATGCAGACAAGACAGACAATGTATATTATTATGATATTAGACCTTTGTTAGAGGACGAGAACGGAAGATTAAAGAAAGAAGCAAATCCAGGTGACGGAGCTCACTGGAATGTTTCAACTACTAAGGAAGTAGCAAAAGCAATAAAGAAATACTCAGACGAACTTAGTACAAAATAAGTATAAAGGAGAAAACAAATGGCTTGTTTTTTAGTTCCAACTGCTGAAGCGATTATCGCAGGAGTAAGCAAAAAATCAGTAAAGAAACATGAAAAGACAGAGAGTGGTAAAATTCCATTTTCAACAAAGTTAGGATGGCTTGTTAAAATGTCAGCCTTTGGCGCAATCCTTCTAGCATTCGAACATGTATGGCATGGAGAGGTCGTTCCTTTCTTCCCATTCTTAACAAATGCAGTTAATCCTGCTGACAGAGCAGAGATGTTCCACGAGATGGCAACTACAGGAGTACTAATGGCAGTACTTATTACAGTTGTTTGGATTGGAATGCTAGTGGCAGTTCATTTTATTGAAAAATCTGCAAAAGAAGTTAAGGAAGCGTAAGGAGGAAGTATGACTCTATTAATTTCAGTGTTAGCAGCAGTTGTTAGCACGATTGTTTGGTATGTGGGAGCACCAAAGAGTAGAAAACTTTACGTAGGAATATTGTGCCTAATGTATTGGGGCGCATCAATCATGTGGCTGGGAGATGCCATTATGGAATATGCAGAAATAGGTGCAAAGTATTTTGAACCAGCTTTTAAAGATATGGTTAACGATTCATTCTTAGGATTATCAGTGGTTGTATTAGGACTAATCATCTGGTTAATTATTGTTTTAGTTAAAGATCCAAAGGGTGTTATTAAAGGAATGATTAAAAAATAAGATGACTAAAAAATCATACGAAGATATGGACTTCGCAAAACTAGATACCGATAGAGAACTTCGCCAAAATGTGGCGGAGGTAGTCTTCTGCGAAGGAAAAGAGGACGAGCACTTAACAAAAATTTTCAGAAGACTCTACGAACAAAACGGTCAAGTGCTTGGAACAAGAGCGAGCAGTCATCAGTATGATTTGATAAAAGAAATTATTCCGGAAGTTCAGTACGATGAGACTTCTAGAATTCTAAAAGTTGAAAAAGAAAAAGAACTAATTGGAAACATTGCGATTGTGACAGCTGGCACAGCTGATATAAATGTGGCCGAGGAAGCAGCACAGACTGCAGAGTTTTTAGGAGCAAAAGTAAACCGTATATACGATGTGGGTGTGAGCGGTATTCACAGACTTCTTGATAAAGAAGAGGAGATTCGTGAAGCGAACGTTGTGATTGCAATTGCTGGAATGGAAGGTGCACTTGCGAGTGTAATAGCAGGACTCGTGAAGAATCCTGTTATAGCAGTTCCAACATCTGTTGGATACGGCGCCTCCTTCGAAGGCCTCTCGGCATTACTTACTATGATTAACTCCTGCGCAAACGGAGTGACGGTTGTAAACATAGATAACGGATATGGTGCAGCATATAGCGCTGTTCAAATAAATAGATTGGCGGAAGAATAGAGCGGGGAATGAAAAGTTTAAGACGAGTTGAAATCATACAGGAATATATGAAAGAACAAGGAAGTGTGGCAGTCGCTTTTTCGGGAGGAGTTGATTCCACATTTCTTTTGTATATTGCAAAAGAAGCTTTGGGCGATAAAGTTTTAGCAATTACAATAAATGGAACAGCTATGCCTGACAGGGATATGGAGGATGTAGTCGACTTTTTGCACGATGAAGAAATCAATCACGAAATCATAAAAGTAGATCAATTAGCAATAGAAGGCTTCAAAGAAAACAATACAGACAGATGTTATGTCTGTAAAAAAGCATTATTTACCAAAATAAAAGAAGTAGCAGCAGAGCATGGAATCGAATATGTTATTGATGGAACAAATTTTGATGATGCATTAGATTACAGGCCGGGGATGAAGGCGCTTAAAGAGTTAGGGATAGAGAGCCCTCTCTTGGAATTGCATATAACAAAACGAGATGTAAGAGAATGGTCAGAGTGGTATGGATTAAAAACTGCATACAAACCTGCCAGCCCATGTCTAGCAACTAGAATAAAGACCGGCGAAGAGATAACAGAAGATAAAC
>CAMZGB010000106.1 GCA_947306285.1 uncultured Lachnospira sp. | reverse complement strand
TTTACCTCTATATATAAGAAACTAATCTAGTTCCTTTAATCTCTCATCATTAATCGCAACATCATACTCATCTGGAGTTCCAAACGAAATGTGCTCATCTATCTTGAAAGTCTTTATTACGCAACCATCCTTTGCCATCTCATTATAAACGCCCGAGACAAAGAACTCCGCGTACTGACACTCTTTCAAGTACTCTTCCACATACTTCTCAAACAAAGTTCTGTTCTTGAAATAGTATGCACCACAAATTGCCTCGTTGCTCGCAACTTGCTTCTCAATAGTTCCAGTAACTCTATCACCGTCAAATATCACATAACTATACGCTGGATTGTCCGACTCGAATGTAAGCAATGCTCCATCTATCTCATCAAACTCACCCTTTGCACAGTAATCATAGAAATCTTTTGATAAAAATGCATGGTCACAGTCATTAAACAGAATTGGAAGATTATCGTTAATATTCTTCACTCCCTCTTTGCATGTTAATACTGCACCATTTAAAACCTCTGGGATAACCTCTATCTTTGCCGAAGGAAAATACTTCAAAATCTCTGCATTAATTTGGAATCTATCTATATGATCTTGCAAAACTACAAAAGTCAAATCCTCAATGTCCACAAACTTCTCCACAGACTTTGTGGCCCAATAAAAGAAAGGTTTCCCTTGCAACTCAATAAGAGGCTTAGGTACATTGAAGCCCTTGTTTCCAAATCTTGTTCCTCCGCCGCCCATCGGCATTATCAAATGAATCTTGTCCATAACTATTTGTTCTCAAAAACAACGTCCGAATCGTAAACGTCCACGATCTTCTCACGCATCTCGCTTTCCATATATTTCTTGCGACCAAACATATATTTAAATGTCATCTTAAAAAATGCTGTGGTCAAACTCATAAATTTCATATTCGAAATTTGGTCATCCTCTCTCCAAGTGATTGGATAATACCAAACTTTGTGGTTGTAATAACAATGTCCCAAAACCATAACTGCATTAAAGTAAAGCGCATCTGGGAACTTGTGATAATAATCACTCTTCAAAGTTTCTACCTTATACATATTCAAGCCAGAACCCAAGTCATTAACTCGTTTTCTAGCTGCAATTGTAAACCACGCGTTGAAACAGTGGTTTCCGAAAATTCTAATCTTTGAATAACCAATCAATTTTGAACCCTTTGCAAAACGAGAGCCCAAACAACAATCATAGTTTCTATACTCTCCACTCTTGATTAACTCAAGAAAATCAGTAATTCTTCCCTGATCATCTCCATGCAAAGTAATCACATAATCAAAGCCATTATCAATCGCGTACTTAAACGCAACCTTATGCGAACCACCAAGCCAGTAGTTTTCAGGATTTGTCATAATCTTCAAAGGCAAGTCTGGATGCTCCTTAGCATAGGCAATCGCATTCTCAACACTGTTATCCGTGCTTCGGTTATTCACAATAATAACTTCTGATATATATTTTCTTATCTCTCCCTCTAACTGCGCCAAAACTCTGGCAATCTGATTTTCACAGTTGTACATAGGGATGAAAACTAAAATCTTATCCATCTTGTTTCCTCTTAAACTTCTTCAATCAAATCCACACGTCTTGCGTGTCTTCCGCCCTCAAATTCTGCGTCGAAGAAAGCGTCCAAAATAGCCTTGGCTAATTCATCTCCAACTACTCTTGCGCCAAAAGCTATAATGTTCGAATTATTATGTCTCTTTGTCATAGCCGCTGAGTAAGGCTCAGAACAAACTGCTGCTCTTACACCTTTCACCTTGTTGGCTGCCATAGAAATGCCAATTCCAGTACCACAAATGAGAACACCGTAGTCTACTTCTCCCGAAGCAACTGCTTTTCCTACTTCGTGTCCTTTGTCTGGGTAATCACATTTTATAATTTCTCCATTTTCATCGTAATCCGTGCCATAATCTATGCACTCATAACCTTTTTCTATCATATATTCGATCATTTCGTGCTTTAAATCTATAGCCGCATGATCACATCCGAATCCTATTTTCATAATTCACCTCTCAAAATTCACTCTATTAAATTATATAATAAACCCACATATTTGCATAGCATTCTTTTTGACATAATACCTATAAAACCTTATACTTATAAAGGATAAAACGAGGTGTAAAATGAAGGCAAAAAAAGTTTTTTGGGGCGTAATACTAGCACTTGCAATGATTGTTGTTGCAGGCGGAACTTGTTTTATTGTTATGCACTTTTTCAGCGACAATGACAGTCAGCAATTTAAGAGCACTAGCGGTCCTACTGGCGGCCCATTGGGCGAAAATCACAATATAGATTGGAATAAACTCCACAAAAGAAACACTGATGCTTACTCATGGGTTTATGTTCCTGGCACCAAGATTGACCACGTAGTTGTTCAACCGTCAAAACACAAGGATGACCTCTACTATCTAAATAAAAACTTGGATAAAGAATATGAGTTTGCAGGAACTATTTTTAGTGAAAAACTAAACAAAAAGGATTATTCGGATCCTGTCACTGTACTCTATGGTCACAATATGATTAATGGTGGAATGTTTGCCACTTTGCATAAGTTCAAAAATCCAAAGTTTTTCAAGAAACATAAGAAAATGTATGTGTATCAGCCACATAGAAAACTTACTTATAAAATTTATTCTGCATACACATATGATGATAGACATATAATGAATTCCTTTGACTTCTCCGATTCAAAAGTCTTGAAGAAATACCAAAAGATGACACTTAAGCCAAAGGCATTCGATAGAAATGTTAGAAAGAAAACTAAGTTAGATTTAAATAGCAAAATCCTAACTTTAAGTACATGCACAAACGGTGCTAGCAACACTAGATATCTAGTTCAAGGAGTATTAATTAAAGATGAGCAAACCAACTAATGAATTAGACGAAAACAAAATAACAACCGATTCTAATGTTGACGATAGTCAACATGCATCATCGGATGCGCAAAATGTGAGTACAGATGCAGATTCTGATGAGAACTTGGAATTTATTAAGGGTAGCGAAAAGCAGAGTTTTATTAGTGACACAGGTGAAGGCACTGGTTTTAGTGCTGACTGGGATGCTATAGAAAAGAACTATCAAAAAGCAAACTTCGGTCATCACAGACATAGTAGACATCATTCAAGTGGTAAACATCATCACTCACATCATTCTAGTTCGCACTCAAGTAGTCACTCAGATAAACATCATAGCTCAAGTCACAAAAAAGGTTCAAAATCTAAAGGTAAAAAAGATAAGAAAAAATGGAGCACAAAGAAAAGGGTTCTTATTTCAATACTTGCCTTTTTCCTTTGTATAATAATAGGATCCGTTTCAGCCATACTTATACTTAGATGGCAAGGTAAAAGTTCTCTTACGGATTATGAAAACCTTAACCTTATGCTTCCTGAATGGGTAGACTATCGAGATGGTGGCAATGTTATTTATTACAAAGGCCATGAGTATACATTTAACAAGAATATAGCTACTATCCTATTCATGGGTATAGATAACAGAAAATTGAAAACTCATGCCAAATTGGGTACTGCAGGTCAGGCCGATGCACTATATCTTATGACTTTTGATGTTACTACTTCAAAAATGAGGGTTCTATGTATTAACCGTGATACAATGACCGATGTCAGTAGATATGATGAAGCGGGTAATTATGTAGACACAAAAACTACACAGCTTTGTTTGGCCTATGCATTTGGTGATGGCAAAAAAACAAGTGCTGACAACCAAAAAACTGCAGTTCAAAGACTTATTTACAACATTCCAGTCAATGCATACTATGCCATTGACTTGTCTGCAATAAAGATATTGAATGATGA
>CAMZGB010000105.1 GCA_947306285.1 uncultured Lachnospira sp. | reverse complement strand
CGTGTTCATTTTATTTCCTTATAAATTATCTACAATATATTTTACAAAAATTTCTACTATATCTATATCCGTGTTTTCATAAAGCATTCTCGCTCCGACCGGATCTTCTATCTCATTAAAGACAGGCTCGCCATTATGATAAATCAAATCGATTCCCGCGTAATCTATATTAATAGTCTTTGTAATCTTGTCTACTATCTCTTTTTCTTTCTCCGTCAAATCCGTGGCAGTCGCTCTTCCTCCTAGCGAGTAGTTGCTTCGGAAATCTTCAGCTTCTCTTAAGATGGCTGCTACCACTTCATTTCCAACAACATATACTCTTTTGTCTTTTCCGAGGTCCGAGCATACTTCTTGCTTAATATAATCTTTTGTGCCAAGCGCAAGAATGGCTTTATCCTCTTCTTCTCTGGAATTAACCATAAAGACTTCGCCACCACCGTGACCATCTAGACTCTTCAAAACAAATGGATAGTCCTTAACCAACTTCATCTGTGGAACTTTTCCTTCGAAGAACTCCCACATTTTTCTTTTGTCGTTGCTAAGTTTAGTGAGGGCGCCCTCGTTGAAGACCTTAACTCCCTTATTCTCTAACCTCTCGGCAATCTTGTAATCCCTACTTCTATTAATTGCAAACGAAGGGGTTTCTTTTGTTGGTTCGCTTCCCAAAAAGACTAGCTTGGCTTCAATATCGTACTTTGCTAGCTCCGCCGAAAGCCTACTTATAAATGCGATGTTTTTCTCCGCATCTTTTTTGTCGTAAATAATCCAACCCTTCATATTAAATCTTCTTCAAAATATATTTAATTATGGCATCTGCTGCGTCCACACCGGTGCAGTCGAAGATGTTTTTGAAATGCGCATTTGAATTAATCTCACACAAAAGTGGTTTGTTTTCTTTCCATATAATATCCACTCCTGCAAAGTCCAATCCAAGTTTCTTGCATGCCTTAAGAGCAATTTCTTTTTCCTCGTCAGTTGGCTCGTATTTTTCCATCTTGCCGCCACCTGTCACATTGGATTTAAAGTCTTCTTCATTGGTGAGTTTCATTGATGTAATTACTTTGTCTCCCACAACTTGAAGTCTTGCGCTCTTGCCCTTAGACTCCTCAATAAATTCTTGCATAATAAATGAGTTTGGCCCAAGACTCTCTGCTATAGATGCGGCTTCGTTAAAATCTTTGGCTAGGAATACTTCGTTTCCAAACGAGCCCTCGTTTTTCTTTAGAATCATTGGATAGCCGATTTTGTTTTCTATTTGAAGAAGGAATGTGTAGTCTGGATATTTTTCTTCAAAGCAAAGTGGCGCATTAAAAGTAACCGGCATTGGAATGTCCGTATCTTTTAATTTAATGAATGTCAAAGATTTGTTGTCGCAAGCCTCTATTGCATCGGCGCTATTAAACACTTTGAACCCTTCAGCTTCTAGCATGCGAGCTAACTTTACGTCTTTATCCCAAAACAACACAAAGTCTGGTTTAGACCTCCAGTCAGTCTCCCCAGTACTAATCGGCAAAATGGATGTCACTTGATCGTTAGTTAACTTACGCATTTCTATATCATTTGTTTTTGCTGCATCCATTATCCAGTTGTATATTTCGTCAAATTTGGGGCTATCCAAAAACCCATTTACGATTAGCCAGCCTTGCTTCATTTTAGTCCTTTCCTCCGATTTTCTCTGCTTTTAATTCTATCAAATACCTATTAGAATTCAAACTTTTTTCACATTTTGTTTCTTTATAATTAGTATTTATAATGATATAATTGTCGATAGTTAATTAAGATTGCGGGAGGTAATTATGGATAATAATACTCAAAAACCTGAAGTAAACGAGAAAAGCAAAAAAACAATACTAGTTGCATCAGTTATTATTGTTGCTTTAGTTGCTGTTATTGTTATTGCTGGTTTTTCATTTAATTGGTTTGGTGGTTCCTCACAAAAAAGTGAGAATAGACCAACTGTTGTTGCTATAAAAGTTGTGAAAACTGATGGCTCTGAAACAGCCACAACAAAAACAAAAATAAAAATTCGTAAGCCTAAATTTGGAGAGTCGATTAAAAAAGTTAAAAAGTTTGAGAAAAAGCAAAAGGATACCAAAAAGCCTTCGTCTGATGCTTCATCCAATGATGGTTACACATATGTGACTTATCAATACACTCCTAACGCTGAATTCTATGGAGTAAAACCTGCAGATGCTTCTACTGGTTCGTTACTTCAATATGTATTTAAAGACAAAAAATTATTTGATATCCGAATTCAACTAGGAAAAATAAGCAATGCAGATAGAACAAAACTATTTGACGCTCTTACAAAGAAATTTGGAAAACCTACATATTCTCTTGAATATTCAAATGGTTCTACTAGAGATACTTGGAGAACGGCCTCAACAAACAATGAAGATCAAACTATTTTGTCGCTTAATTATAGTCCAGACAGTGGTGTGATTCTTAGTTACGAAACCCTTAAGAGATAATTCGTAGATTACTAAGAAAATTCAAAATTTTTTCACAGTTTGTTCCTTTATAATTAGTATTTATAGTGATATAATTGTCGATAGTTAATTAAGGTTACGGGAGGTTATTATGGAAAATAATACACAGAATCCAGAAATAAAAGAGAATAACAAAAAACTTATTATTATTTCTTCAATTGCTATAGTAGTATTAGTTGCTGCTTTTGTGGTTGTTGGCATTTGTCTAGGATGGTTTGGAGGCAAGAAAGGTTCTGAAAAAGGCTCAGTTACTGCTCCAACCATTAACATAGAAGAAACAAAAGGTTCTGAATCAAAAACCATTAAGAAAAAGATTTCCGTTCGCGACGTTAAATTTGGCGACAAAGTGAAGAGTGTAAAGAAATTTGAAAAAGATCAAGCAGATACACTAGATGGTCCTACTGAATCAACGAAGGACGGCTATACTTTCCTAACATATCGTTTCAATGATCAAAACGCAAAGATTTTTGGAGTAAAGCCAGCAGCATCAACATCTGGCGCTATGCTTCAATATATGTTTAAGAAAAATAAATTATTTGATATCCGCATTCTATATGGAGATATTTCTAAAAATGATGAGAAAGCGTTAAGAAAAACCTTAACTAAAAAATATGGTGACCCTACTTTTTCTACTAAATATTCTGATGGCTCTATAAGAGAATTGTGGAAAACCGACGCAAAGAATATTGATAACCAAACTATATTGTCTTTTAATAGTAGCAAAAATGGCGGCGTTACCGTTACATACGAGAGAGTTGGTAGATAATTTGAGTATTACTAATGAAAAAGATTATCGACTTGCTTAAAAAAAATATTTTCAATAAAGAGATGATGACGTACCTCTTAATGGGTATTTTGGGCACAATTGTTAATTGGATTACTCATGCCATTCTCGTGGGACCAATGACATCCCTCATCTCAAATCAAGACTTAGCATTGACAATCACTACATTCATTACGGTCTGTGTGACAGTACTTTTTGCTTTCTTTACAAACAAAATATTTGTTTTTGAGAGTAAATCGTGGGCACCAAAAGTTTTTTGGAAAGAGTTTGTCAGTTTTATTCTCGCAAGAGCCCTCACTGGTGTGCTGGAAATCTTCGGAGTTCCTCTTCTTGTTAAACTTGGACTTAATCAAGAACTCTTTGGAATAAAAGCTATGGTGGCGAAAGTTTCAGTTACAATTATAGTTATCATTTTGAATTATGTATTCAGCAAGTTGATTGTCTTTAAGAAAAAAGAAAAATAACAACGAGGACACTCAGAGACCTTCGGTCTCTTTCGTGGAGACAGTCGTCTTCCAACCTCTTTGGCTAACAACGAGGACACTCAGAGACCT
>CAMZGB010000104.1 GCA_947306285.1 uncultured Lachnospira sp. | reverse complement strand
TATGTTGTGGGGCAGAAATGCTCACCGGATTAAAATTTTATAAGGAGGGACGTTTTTATGAAAGTATATAAAACTTCCGAAATTAGAAACGTTGTATTTTTAGGACACGGAGGGGCCGGTAAGACCACTCTAGCTGAAGCATTCGCGTACTCGACAGGTGTAATCAATCGTATGGGAACGATTGTTGACGGAAACACCATTAGCGACTACGACGAAGAGGAAACAAACAGACAGTTTTCAATAAGCGCATCTGTTGTTCCTGTAGAGTGGGAAGGTTTGAAATACAATATTTTAGATGCCCCAGGATATTTCGATTTTATCGGTCAAGCAGAAGATGCTATGAGTGTGGCTGATGCTGCTGTAATAGTCATTAACGGAAAAGCTGGCGTAGAAGTCGGCACAGTTAAGGCATGGGAAATTTGTGAACGTAGACAAATTCCTAGAATGTTCTTTGTAACAAATATGGATGATCCAAATGCGGATTATGCCCAGATAGTTCAAGACCTCAAGGATAAATTTGGAAAGAAGATTGCTCCTTTCCATTTGCCTATCATAGAAGGGGATTCACTAACAGGTTATGTGAATGTAGTAAAGATGGGTGGACGAAAGTATACCGATGATCAGGGTAATTATACAGAGATGGATATTCCTGATAGTATTCACGGTGAACTCGATCCTTGTAGAGATGCTTTGATGGAGGCTGTGGCTGAGTCTGATGAAGATCTAATGGAAAAGTATTTTGAAGGCGAAGAATTTACTGCAGAAGAGATTTCAAATGCACTAAGACAGAATGTAATTAGTTGTGATATTGTTCCAGTAATGCTTGGTTCAGCTATCACATGTCAGGGTGTTACATCTCTTTTACAGGGATTTGAAAAGTATTTCCCATCAGCAGATAAAGCAGAAGTATTGAAGAAGGCTACTGACGTAAACACAGGTGAAGAAGTGGTAGCAGACTTTGATGATTCTAAACCAGTATCAGCTTATGTATTCAAAACTATCATGGACCCATTCGTTGGAAAGTATTCTCTAGTGAAGGTTCGTACTGGTATTTTGAAGGCAGGCGATACAGTATTTAACGCAAACAAGGACGTAGAGGAAAAATTGAATAAACTCTACGTTATGAGAGGTAAAGATGTTATTGAAGTTCCAGAACTTCATTCAGGAGATATCGGAGCCATTGGTAAGTTAGATAGTACACGTACAGGTGATACATTATCTACAAAGAAATGGGCTATCGAATATCATCCAACAACAATGTCTAAACCTTACACATACATGGCATACACTGCTAAGAACAAAGGTGATGAAGATAAGATTGCACAAGCTTTGACTAAGCTTTGTATCGAAGATTTAACTTTCAAGTTCGTAGTGGACGATGAAAATAGACAGACATTACTTTACGGTATCGGTGATCAACAGATTGAAGTAATGGCATCTAAGCTAAAGAATAAATATAAAGTTGAAATTGAACTTCATAAACCTAGAATTGCTTTCCGTGAGACTATTAGAAGTAAATCTCAGGTTCAGGGAAAGCATAAAAAACAATCCGGTGGACACGGACAGTATGGTGACGTAATTATGGAATTTGAGCCATCAGGCGATCTTTCTACAGCTTACGAGTTTGCAGAGAGAGTAGTTGGTGGTGCTGTACCAAAGAATTACTTCCCAGCTGTTGAAAAAGGTATTCAAGAATGTGTTAAGGCAGGACCTATGGCTGGTTACCCTGTAGTGGGAATCAAGTGTACTCTAATTGATGGTTCTTACCATCCTGTAGATTCTTCGGAGATGGCGTTTAAGACTGCATCGGTACTCGCATTTAAGAAAGGTTTTATGGAGGCTGATCCAGTGCTCCTAGAGCCTATTGCAGATCTTAAGGTTACATGTCCAGATGAGAATTCAGGAGACGTAATGGGAGACCTTAATAAGAGACGTGGTAGAGTTTCTAATATGACAGCTATCGAAGGCGGAAAACAGTTTATCGAAGCTGAAGTTCCAGTATTAGAGCTTTATGGTTATTCCACAGCCCTTCGTCAAATCACAGGAGGTAGCGGCGAATTTGAATACGTAGTATCCAAGTACGAGCAAGCTCCAGGTGATGTTCAGGCTAAGCAGATCGAGGAGAATGCAAACCGCGAAGATTAATTGAATACCAATAATAAAGAGAATGTCAAACTATTTGGCATTCTCTTTTTTTAATATGATATAATGAATAGCGATTAATTTTGGAGAGATTTTATAATTATGAAAAGCAGATGTATTATTGTTGGTAGTATGGATTTAGATCCAAGAATCCAGGATTATTTAGAAGACAGTTTTGTGATTGCCGCAGATGGTGGCTTGTTAAACTTGGAGAAAAATAGTATAACGTCTGATTTAATCGTTGGAGATTTTGATTCGCTCGGATTTGAACCAGTAGGCGAAAATGTAATCAAGCATCCTGTAAAAAAAGATGACACCGATATGATGCTGGCAGTTAAGAAAGCTATTGATTTGGATTACAAAGATATAATTATTTTCGGTGGTTGTGGTGGAAGACTAGATCACACTTTGGCAAATATAAATACTATGGTATACGCTCAAGAAAAAGGCATTAATATTTCCTTACTTGATTCTGATAATGATATGTATATCACTGGCGATTTTATAAAACTATCACATAGAGATAAAGATAATTTCTCATTGTTTGCAATAGAAAAGAATGCAGTTGCTGATATTGAAGGAGCAGAATATAGTGGAAGTGGCATAGTTATTTCAAATAACACTACGCTTGGTGTAAGTAATTCTTTTGAAGATGATGAGATTAGAATTAATGTGATTGATGGGACGGTTTTAATTGTTTTAAGTAAAGAATAACAAATTACAATTATTTGACTTTTAACACATATAGTTGTAAACTTTCTTGGAATAGAATATAACGCTAGGGGTGCTTTTAGCTGAGATAGACGTAAGTCTTGTCCCTTATAACTTGATTAGGTTAATACCTACGTAAGGAAGCAATACATTTTTTTAAGTGTGTAATTATACCTCTAGCGATTGAAATCACTGGAGGTTTTTTGATGGAGATATTTGGAAATCTTTTTACTAAGACTAAAGACGGAGCATATGTGCCAACAACATTAGGCATTATTGCAATTATAGTATTAATGGTTATTTTGCTAGCTATAGCTAGTTTTATTATTGGAAGTAAGAAGAAAAAGAAGACATCGACAAAACAATTAGCTGTGTCCGCCTTGTTGATAGCGATAGCATTTATGATTATGGAGTTCTTTCCACCATTATTTAAAATGCCATTTGGTGGAACGGTAACATTGTTTGGAATGTTTTTTGCAACATTAATAGGATATTACTACGGAATTGGACCAGGTATTTTATCTTGTGTTGCATTAGGATTATTGAATCTAATAATTGATCCATATGTATTGACACTTCCGCAGTTGTTGATTGATTATCCATTGGCCTTCGGCGCGCTTGGACTATCAGGAATAGGTTATCACTTTGATAAGAAGCATAAATATGGCGGACTTGCTGTTGGATATATATGTGGTGTTCTTGGAAGATATTTCTTTGCATTTTTGTCAGGATGGATATTCTTTGGTGAGTACGCTTGGAAAGGATGGGGAGCAGTTCCTTATTCATTGGCATACAACGGCGCATATTTAGGCGCAGAGGCAGGAATTACACTTATTATCATACTTATTCCACAAGTGCAAAAAGCTGTTAAATATGTTAAAACTCAAGTTAATTAAAAAGGATGGGCTATATTTAAATGTAGCCCATCTTTTCTTTAATTTTAGCGCATATTAGTGTATAATATAGCGGTATGCGTAAACCTATAATAAACATTAAAAATCCAAG
>CAMZGB010000103.1 GCA_947306285.1 uncultured Lachnospira sp. | reverse complement strand
GATTAATCTCCTTAACATCGATTCCGCCTTTCGTGATAATCGCTTCATCATATCCTCGAAGGCCCTCAACATTAAACTCAAGATTCTTGATTAAACTAACTATTCTTTGTCGTTCTTCTTTTGTAATCTCATTTACCTTTTTATACTCGTCAATTCCCGACAGTTTTATAATAATAGGAATTAGTTTTTTAGGCAACAAGTCCGACAAAGAATTGTTAAAGTTTTTGTTTTTATATTTTTCAAAATCTCTTAGTATTCTCTTATCAAGTGTTTGTGTATCAAGCGCTGGCTTTAAATCAATCGAGATTCTATATTCTCCATTTGGTTTGTCCGCTACAAAAGAACTGGCGCTCAAAACCATTGGACCACTCACGCCGAAATGTGTAAACAACATTTCACCAAGTTTTGCGTATAGGACTTTGTCATGATCGAACAATTTTAAAGTTACATTCTTTAAAGATAGTCCCTGTAAGTCTTTACAGTAATCTTCTTTAATATTAAAAGGAACTAATGACGGATAAGTCTTTGTTGTCTCATGACCAAACTGTTTTGCAAACTTATAACCATCTCCAGTTGAACCAGTTGATTTATACGAAAGTCCACCAGTTGCAATGATCAAACAATCACAAGTTAAATCATCATTTATCCTAAACACATCGTTTTTAGTTATGCTTTGGACTTCATAATTTAAAACAATATCGACACCTAAAATATCAAGTTGTTTCTTAAGAGCTTTTATAACATCTGAAGATTTATCACTATTTGGAAAAACTCTATTTCCCCTCTCAACTTTAGTCTTAACACCAGACTCTTCAATCAAAGAAACAATATCATCAGAATTAAACGCATTAAAAGCGCTGTACATAAATTTTGGATTAGACATTAAATTGTTCATATGAGAATTGATATCAGATGCATTTGTTAAATTACATCTACCTTTTCCAGTGATAAACAATTTCTTGCCAAGCTTTTCATTTTTTTCTAGCAATGTTACATCGTTTCCATTTTTCTTTGCAGCTATCGCTGCCATCATGCCAGATGCACCACCACCCACAACTATAACTTTACTCATAACTACAATAAAAGGGCAGATATTCTGCCCTTATTTTTATACGGGATATGCCCCGTTTTCTTTATCCATTTTCTTTGGGTCAATTTTACTCTGTTGAGCTTCTCTATATTCGAAGAAGTCTTTTGCAACTTCTGGGAATAAAGCGTAAGTCAAAACATCTTCATCTTGTTGCTTCCATTGCTTGATTTCTTCCTCGTATTTTGGAAGAGCTGGTTCAAGCAAGTCTGCAGGTCTGCAAGTGATAGGCTTTTCATCACCAATCGCTTTCTTTTGAACTTCAGGATTAAATGGCTTAACAGTCTGTCCGTACTTACCTGAAAGCAAATCTTTTGCCTGCTGGTTAATCATCTTATATCTCTCACCCATAACAACGTTTAGCACTGCCTGAGTACCAACAATCTGACTTGATGGAGTAACCAAAGGTGGTTCACCAAAGTCCTTACGAACTCTTGGTACTTCCTCTAGCACCTCTTCAAACTTATCCGAGGCACCCATCTCATCAAGCTGAGAAACAAGGTTTGAAAGCATTCCACCAGGAACCTGGTAAAGCAATGTGTTAATGTTAACACCCATTACCTTTGGACTTAGAAGTCCATTTTCCAAACACTCTTCTCTATATGGTTTAAAGTAGTCAGCTACTTCTTTTAACGCTTTCATATCTAGGCCAGTATCATATTCTGTGCCTTTGAATGTCTCAACCATAACTTCTGTAGGTGGTTGAGATGTACCCATTGATAATGGAGATATAGCTGTATCAATAATATCAGCACCTGCCTCCACAGATTTAAGATATGTCATCTGCGCAACACCTGATGTACAGTGTGTATGCATTTCAATTGGAATATCTGTTCCATCTTTTAAAGCGTTTACTAACTCTGTTGCTGCATATGGAGTAAGTAGTCCTGCCATATCTTTTACACAAAGTGAGTCTGCACCCATATCTTCAATACGCTTAGCAATGTCTTTCCAATAATCTAATGTGTAAGCATCACCTAAAGTGTATGATAAAGCAATCTGAGCTTCAGCTCCTTCTTTCTTTGCAGCCTTAACAGCAGTCTCTAAGTTTCTCAAATCATTTAGACAGTCAAAGATTCTGATAATATCAATTCCGTTTGAAACTGATTTCTGTGTGAAATACTCAACCACATCATCTGGGTAATGGTTGTATCCCAAAATATTTTGACCTCTAAACAACATTTGAAGTTTAGTATTCTTAAATCCATCGCGAAGTTTTCTTAATCTCTCCCATGGATCTTCTTTCAAGAATCTAAGTGCAGCATCAAATGTAGCTCCACCCCAACACTCTACAGCGTGGTATCCAATCTTGTCCATTTTGTCGATGATTGGAAGCATCTCTTCTGTAGGCATTCTTGTAGCTATTAATGATTGATGTGCATCTCTTAATGCTGTTTCAACTATTTTTACTTTCTTAGCCATAATTTTCCCTCGCTATATATTTTTATATTCCAAATATTGCCATAAATGTACCTGCGGCAACTGCTGTACCAATAACACCAGCTACGTTAGGTCCCATCGCATGCATAAGTAAGAAGTTTGATGGGTCTGCTTCTGTTCCAACTTTCTGCGAAACTCGAGCAGCCATAGGAACTGCCGATACTCCGGCCGATCCAATCAAAGGATTTACTTTACCACGCGTGGCAACACACATGATCTTTCCAAACAATACACCTGCAGCTGTACCAACACAAAATGCTATCAAACCTAATACTACAATCTTAATTGTACTTACATTTAGGAATGCTTCTGCACTAGTTGTGGCACCTACTGATGTACCAAGTAAAATAACAACTATATACATAAGCGCATTTGACGCAGTCTGTTGAAGTTGATGTACAACGCCTGATTCTCTAAACAAGTTACCAAGCATCAACATACCAACTAGTGGTGCTGTTGTAGGTAGAATCATACAAACTACAATCGCAACTATAATTGGGAACAAAATCTTTTCTAGTTTTGAAACCGGACGAAGTTGTTCCATTTTAATTTTTCTCTCCTTCTCAGTTGTAAGAAGTTTCATAATTGGTGGTTGAATGATTGGAACTAATGACATATACGAATACGCCGCAACTGCAATTGGTCCAAGTAATGCAGTCTGTCCAAGTTTACCAGCCAAGAAAATTGATGTAGGACCATCCGCACCACCGATAATCGAAATGGCTGCAGCTGCCTTTCCACCAAATCCCATAAATATAGCAAAGAAATATGCACCATAAATACCAAACTGTGCTGCCGCTCCTAGCAAGAAACTTTTTGGATTAGCAATAAGTGGCCCAAAGTCTGTCATCGCACCTACACCCATAAAAATAAGCGAAGGTAAAATACTCCATTCATCTAATTTGAAGAAGTAATATAACAAACCACCTGTACCATCTTCGCCCACGGGCGGAGCAATAATGCTTGGATAAATATTAACTAAAAGCATACCGAATGCAATCGGCACAAGCAATAATGGTTCATATCCTTTTTTAATTGCAAGAAATAGGAAAACACAGGCAATAACAATCATTATATAATTGCCAACAGACAAGTTAAAAAATGCTGTCTGATGAACCAGGTTGTCCAATGTTTCTGTGAAATTCATAAGTACCTCCTAGATTAAAAGAAAAGTTAGACTACATAGTAGCTAATACTGCTCCTGATTCGAACTCTTCTCCAACCTCTACGTTAACGCTAGCAATTGTTCCGTCTTTAGGTGCTACAACAGAGTTTTCCATCTTCATGGCTTCAAATACCATGATAGTATCACCCTTACTTACTTGCTCTCCAGCCTTAACTTTTATAGACATAACTTTACCAGGCA